>CAYPJB010000089.1:7031-12710 GCA_964410845.1 uncultured Bacteroidales bacterium
CAGGTGCAGGCACGTCAGCCAGTATCGGCACTTGCCCGGAGTAGGGAACGAGCCAAGGTAATTCGGGCACATAGAGATCAAACGGTGCAAAGTATATTGCTTTTCCCAGCGAAGACTTAACTGGCGATCGGCGTGTCGGTTTAACTACTGGGCAAAAAGCAGCAGCATGTTGAGAAATGAAGTTATTTCCCGATTGAAGTTCAAGTACTTCGGTCGAAGCTGTATAGCGAGGGTTGACTTCGAATAAATAGAAGCGATGCTGATCAGCAAATGCCAGATCAACGCCAAAGATGCCTCGCAGTTGTGGATCAGCTTCCACGATGGAGTTGCCAATTTGAGCAATAGTGTTGTGCATGTGAACTGGCGGCGAAAATGGTCCGATGCTGCCCGTATATGTAAATGGAGAAGGAGCATGCAACCTTCTCGTACCGACGAGTTGCCGGGTCATTCCCAGGCATCGCGTTTCCTGGCCATCTGCCAGGAAGAGTACAGAAATTGCATCTGCATCCTCCAGGAACTCTTCGAGAAAATGACTTTCAGGAAGTACTTCGGCTGGTTGCCAGTGGCGAATACCTCTTCCTCCTGCACCTGATATGGGCTTCAGTAGCCAGGATCCGTGTGCTGGTACTGTGTCAGGGTGTTGTAATCGTTCAAATGTTTTCTTACTCGCTAGTGCATCCAGAAACGCCGGCGAACGCACTCCTTCGCCCTGTGGCACATACCCCCAGACCGGTCGTTGTTTCGACAGCTCCTGCAACAGTTCGGGATAATTTTCGAGCCCGCCAGTGTACATCAACGGTATCTGGCGATCATAGCTTTGCAGCAATTCAGGCAGTTTGTTGGGATAGTGATCCAGTGGAATACGCTCGACCTTCGCCACTGCCTGCAAATCCAGATCAGCAAAAAGATCGAAGCAGATAGGGGTAAACCCCGCTCGGAGAGCGGAATACGCCATAGCACGGACGCTGGGGCCAACGAGGAGAATGGGTTGATGCATAAGTCTGGTCGATCTTACCTCTCTTACCAGCCTCGGCGAGTCTTGACTACCGCTTGACACATTTTCTAACTTCGGCTAAAGCCCGCCCTGCAGCGTGGAGCAGAGTGCCTCGATTCAATCAGAATCGTGGCTCATCCGCCAGGGACGCGGGAGCAACGTATGTCGGGCAGCCAAGTACGACGCCAGTTGAACACACCACCACGCCGACGACGACGCCGTTTGGAGTTGTTGTTGGCTTCGTGTATCAGCAGTCTCTTCGTGAGCATGCCGGCGTACGCTCAGCTTCCCACAGAACCGCCTGCACCACCTCGTGGGCTGGAAACTCTGCTGCCGAACACTGCGAAAGATCTGAATTCATTCGTCAATCCACAAGCACCGCCTACCCCTACGCTTGTCATCCCTTCATCACCGGGGAATGAAACACTGGGTCTCCTGCCTGTTTCCAGCCAGAACATCAGCAAGATCAGCTTTACTGGCAACCGCCGACTCGTTGAAGCACAGCTCAAGAACATGATCAGCTCGCGCGAAGGTCAGCCCTTCTCCGCGGAGAAGCTGCGCAACGACGTCCGCATGCTGGATAGCACCGGTCGTTACATTGGCGGAGTTCGAGTAGAAGAATACGACACGGCTGAAGGCAAAGTGTTACGGTTTCATCTCTACGAACGTGCAGTGGTCGAGCAGGTGGTGTACGAAGGTGCACGCCACATGGCACGGGATGATCTGGAACTGCATACCGGCGTGAAAGTGGGTATGCCCATGAACTCCGCCATCAATCAGGTGGCCTGCCGACGACTGGAACAAGCTTATCAGAACAAGGGCCGCTGGTTCGCTGAAGTACAACTGGCTGAAGGTGCTCGCCCCGAAGATACCCGTGTGGTCTTTCAGATTACCGAAGGCCCTGTCGTCAAAGTCAAGAAAGTGAACATCGTAGGAGCTAACTTCGTCAGCGGAGCACGTCTCTCCATCGGCTCCAAGATGGATACTGCAGATACCTTCTTTGGCATCTTCGGTTCTGACTACAATCCGATGCAGCTTGAAATGGACATCGGCAAGATTCTCGAATACTACCGCAACTATGGCTTCTTCGATGTCAAGGTTCGCAAGCAGGTGTCCTGGGCCGAGGACCCCTCCAGCGTCTACATCACCATCGTGGTGGATGAAGGCCCACGTTACATGGTGCAGAACGTGGAAGTGCAAGGCAATCGCAAGATTGATGCTGAAATACTACTTGCTCACAATCATTTGCGTCAGGGTGATGTCTTTACCAATAAAGACATGCAGGCCGGTCTCTATCGCATGCAGGATGAATACAACCGTCGTGGCTTTGTGAACACGAAGATCGCCCCGGAATTCAAACATACGACACAGCCTGGCATTGTCACCGTCGTCTACAAAGTCGATGAAGGGCAGGGGACCAGCTACGTTGGCCAGATCAAGACCGTTGGTAATTCAGTCACCCGAGATGATGTCATTCGCAATCAACTGCGATTCTTCCCCGGCCAGATCCTCGATGGCACCAAGATTCGCGAGAGCGAACGCAACCTGGCTCGTCTAGGCATCTTCAACATGACTAACGGTGGCCCGCGTATCTTCCTGGAAGATGCCGAGTCGCCCTCGCAGTACAAGGATGTCATCGTCCAGGTCGAAGAAGATCGCACGGGCTCGCTTAATGTTGGTGCAGCGGTTGGCTCTGATGCTGGCGTGAATGCTCAGATATCTTTGAGTGAACGCAATTTCGATATCCTGCGATTCCCGACCAGTTGGGATGATTTCTCCAGCGGCCGGGCGTTTCGTGGAGGTGGTCAACAGTTCTCGATTCGTGCTCAGCCGGGCAACGAGTTCAGCAATTACATGGTGAACTGGACCGAGCCTGCACTGTTCAATTCCGACTACAGCCTGTCGCTGGGTGGTTATTACTTCAATCGCTTTTACACAGAGTATCACGAGCAGCGTCTGGGTGGACGCATCGGTGTCGGCAAGAGGCTCGACGATGCCTGGTTCTTCAATGTTGGTTTCCGTGCTGAAAATATCTCGGTGGATAGAGTGCCGGCAAATGCCCCGGCAGACTATAAGAACGTCATTGGCGATAACTCACTGTATGCACCTCGCATCAGTTTTATTCGTGATACCCGCGATTCGTTCCTGCGGGCAACCGAAGGCAACAAGTTTGAAGCAGGGCTCGAATACGCCTTCGGGAGCTACAACTTCCCGATTGCCACTCTCGAAGATTCACACTACTTCACCGTGTACCAGCGACCTGACGGCAGCGGTCGACATGTGCTGGTGCTGCACGGCGTGCTTGGCTTCAGCAATGATGACATGCCTGTCTACGAACGCTGGTTCCTTGGCGGTGCCCGTAACCTGCGAGGCTTCGCTTTCCGTGGTGCTGGCCCCGATGTGAACGGTTACAAGGTCGGTGGTATCTTCAACATGGTAGGCAATGTCGAATACCAGGTACCTCTGACGGCAGGCGATAATCTGATGGCGGTAGCCTTCTGCGACTTCGGTACTGTGGAAAGCGAGGTCAGCCTCAAAGACTTCCGTCTGAGTGTGGGTGCTGGCTTGCGAATAAATGTGCCGATGCTCAGCCCGGCACCGATTGCTCTCGACTTCGGCTTCCCGATCATGAAGGCTGCTACCGATCAAACCCAGATCTTCTCCTTCACCGTGGCAGTCTCGTACTAACCGACAATCATCGATTGTAGTCATCACGCTCCGCCGTGATGACAGCGACGGTGAAAGCCCGATGCAAGTTTGAAATAGAGAAGTGGGGAAGGAATATGCGACGCAGTACACCGTTCACGTGGGGTTTCTGTGGCCTGTTGGCAGTGACCGGTTGTAGCACCTCGCCCTGTGCTGATTTTCTGGATCATTGGTTCCCAGCCAAACCACCTGCAACAGGGGCAGGTGGCTTTGGTGGAGTCTGCGATCCACGACCTGCGGGACCGGGCGTAGCCGGTGGGCCAGTGGCGCCATCAGCACAGACACCTCCGCCTCTGAATTCCACAGCACCGATCTCAGGCCCTCCAGCGGTACCAGCACCAGGACCCACTGGACCGATCAGTTCTCCGCCACCGATGAACACGCCGCCTGCAACCGCGCCTTACATTCCCGGCGCTCCTCCGGGGACGCTGAATACGCTGCCTGCTCCTGATCTGAGTGGAATTCCCACCAGTACTCCACCACAACCGGGTGGGGCCGAAGCCAAGCCGCTCCCTGCTCCACCAGCGGGAACCCCGCCGCCGTTCTAACAGCTCCTTTCCTGGGATGACATTCTCATCTCGTTAGTCATCCTGTGGTGACATGGCACGCCCTTCGACCAGGGTCAGTGTGTATCCCTTCTGCAACACTTTCTCTTGTTGATTCACAATCTCGCGTTGCCAGGTAATCAGGGCGCGTTTGCCCCTCGACCGTATTTCCTTCTCGATAACTGTCGTGCGAACGTGAAGCGTATCGCCGATGAAGACAGGTTCCAGGAATTGCCACTCACGGATGCCTACAAAAGCCAGCGTTCGCATCGGTGGGCTGTTGAGTGAAAGCCCGCTGCTGATCGACATGACCAGGATGCCGTGCGCGATCGGTTTACGAAACGGACCATTGCGGGCAAACTCGTGATCCATGTGGATGGGATTGAAGTCACCGGAGATTCCGGCGAAATTGACGAGGTCGGTCTCGGTAATGGTACGGGCAGGGGAGGTCCAACTCTGGCCGACGGTCACATCATCCATGTACAGATGGAAATCGCTGTACGCCATGCCCCAATCCTCGTTCTCGCTGCAACAATAGACGCATTACGTCCATCGGCTGCCGATACTCTTTCCATTCTAAGCCATCAACTGTGAGTTGGCAGTCTGCAGTGACACCATCTACCAAGGCTTCCTTGGCGATGGTGGCTTCCCATAACTGGGCTTCACGGTCAGCATCGAATTGGGCAGCGAGTTCGAGATCCTGCCTGAGCCAGACTGTTCCCGCCGCTAAGGCATAGGCTCCCCAGTTGCTGGTTCCAGCGACGATAAGCTGCTGGGTAGGAACACGACAAGCGATCTTGTTGCCCAGGTTGATGTTACTCCGGATGACATCCCAGGGCACCCGGCCCATGCCGATCTCGTTACCGCCATCACCGATACCAATGGTCCTCACGGAAGGAGGCGATGTTTCAAAGAGCCGATGGGCTGGCGAAGTAAAGGCGGAGAGATCATGCCCGCGCATGTTGTGGGGGATGTTCCAATCGATGGAGTCCACTTCCCGAGTGAATGTAGCCATCGGTGCAGGCTGATCGCCATATTGGGCCATCAGCGATTGCAGTGTATGGCTCGGCCCGACTCGTTCGATGCTGATGAGATGCGTCAGGTGTGCATGCTGAATCCAGAAGGATTGCAGCCATTCTTCAAAGCCACCTCGTCCGGGGCCAGGCAAGTCGACCAGATGGATTTGATCCTCCAGCCCGCTAAGTCGCAGGGCTACTTCGTGGACCGCATTGCAACCCGCTTCACTGATAATGGTGACACTGGCCCCGAGCTTGTGCAGCATCTCTGCCAGGAAAACGGTGCCGAACGGGCCATCGGTTTCGTAGCTTTCGGCACGTACAACATAAAAGCCGGTGACGAGTGCCACCTCCAGCCGCTTGGTCCCCGCCAGACTGCGGCAGGCTTCTTCCACGTCAGGAGCAGTCAGGCTCACCA
>CAYPJB010000090.1:0-12710 GCA_964410845.1 uncultured Bacteroidales bacterium
GCAATCAAGCTCATTCTTTTCGTTGCATTGTTGCAATGACACTATCAACTGGGTAATATGTCATTATTATCGCCCCGCTTTATTCCGTGGACTTATCTTGATCAGGTGCGTCATGCGTTCCCTTACCGTGGTTGGTGGCTTGTTTGATGGCAAAGTCATTCCACTGAAAGTAGCTCAGTTTAAGATCGGTCGTGGGCCTAGCTGCCATTTACGTCCGGCAAGCGAGGATGTTGCCTTGTTGCACGCCAGCATCATCACATACAACGACGGCAAATGTTGCGTAGCGGATGCTGGTTCGCCACAAGGCACTCTAATCAATCAGCGGGCACTTATCGGTGGACAATTGCAACTGATCGACGGGGATGAGATATCTATCGGGCCACTCGTTTTCCGATTCAACATATCGGCTGACAGCACTCTTTCACAACGACGAATCAGTGACACAGTAGCGATGACTCCGGCAGGTCGCATGCCAGCTTCAGGAGTCTCTTCGCCATCCTACGGCAGACCTAACTCAGCACTGGAAGAGCCGCCTGCTTGTCTGACAGAGAGTAACATCTTTGTTGTGTCACGCAAAGATGATGCTCTCGATCTGGAGACTCTGCCCGATTTTGATCTGGATCGCAAGGATCCTCTGTTTACTGACAACAATCCGCCAGTTGTACAAAAGAGCGTACAAAAAAATCGCGATTAGGCAGCCAGCCTTGGTGCTGGCTCTTCGTATTCTTCCAGACGCATGGCCACTCGCTTGGAGATGCCTGCTTCCTGCATGGTCACTCCATAGAGCACGTCGGCTGCTGTCATTGTTTTCTTGGAATGTGTGATGAGAATGAACTGACTAAGGTGTAGAAATTCACGGATGACTGCTGCAAATCGACCGACGTTTGCTTCATCGAGCGCTGCATCCACTTCGTCCATAATGCAGAACGGGCTGGGCTTGTTCTTGAAAATGGCAAGCAGCAGTGCCACAGCGGTCATCGTCTTTTCGCCGCCGCTTAACAGCGACATATTGCGCATTTCCTTGCCGGGTGGTCGTGCAATGATATCGACACCAGTTTCCAGCAAGTCCTCGGGGTTTTCCAGTACGATATCTGCCATACCGCCGCCAAAGACTTTGCGGAAGAGTTCCTGAAAGTGCCCTCTTACTGATTCGTAAGTCTGTTGAAATAACTTTTTACTATCAGCATTGATGCGATGGATAATTTCATCGAGCGCAGCTTTGGCCTGTTGCAGGTCTTCCTGTTGACGCTGCAGATCCTCAGCTCGCTTCTCCAGTGCGCTGAGTTCATCGAGCGAATCCATACTGACGTTGCCAAGACGATGTATTTTGCGTCGCAGATCCTGAATCACTTGTTGCGTGCTGGTTGCATCCAGTAGCGTTTCCGGTGGAACGTAACCTGCATATGCTTCCTCTAATACTACTTCGTGCTCCTCCATCAGTCTGGAGGCCAGAGTATCGAGCTTGAGACGTAGTTCGCCGGTTTCTCTTTCATGCACATGAATACGATCGACTAGTGTTTGCCAGACTTGGCGAATCTGTGAATTCTGTTCGCGAAGAGTCATCAGTTGTTGACGTAGCGTTTGTCCCTGTTCCATATGCAGTGCAAGCTCTGTTTCAATCATCGCACGGTTATGTTTACATTCTTCCAGTGTGGTCTGGGCTTGGATCAGTGCAGACTGGCTTTGAGAGAATTGTTGCTGATGTTCAGTACGCTGCTGATGGATATCCTTTTGTTCATTCTGTTTTTGCAGCAAGTCGTCATCCATCGCAGTGATTCGTTCAGAAAGTGTTGCTAGAGTCTGCTCCATTTTTGCCAGGTTGACAGAAGAGGCCATGATAGCTTCGTGATCACGCTGACGCTGTTGTTCGAGTGCGTGAGCCTGGGATTCATCGTTTTGCAGTTCCTGCTGCAACTGCTGGGCAGCAGCATCTGCCAGGCTAGCTCGTTCGATAGCGGTTGCTTCAGCATAGGTGAGTTTGGATAACTCTTCGTCGATCGTGTGAATCTCATGCTGACCAATTCGAACCTCTTCAGCCAGATCTTTTCCTTGAAGCCTTTTTTGCTGAAGTTGGGAGCGCAGTGCAGCAGCTTCCTCAGATAGCACCTGTAAAGCCTGTTCACTTTGCTGTTCCTGCACATGGAGCTTGCTTTGCAGTGCCCGGAGATTGTTGAGTTCCTGCTCGCATTCCTCCAATGCAGTATTGCAGGAGCTGATCTGCTCTCGATGTTCACGCAATTCCGATTTACGTGACAGGAAGCCATGCTGTTCACTGTCAGGTCCCAGGCTGAGAATGCCCTTGGCATCGAGAATTTCACCGAGCCTGGTACCCCATGTGTGCCCAGCGTAATGTTGTGCCCAATGCTGTGCCTGTTCCATCGATTCAACGAGCCAGGTATTCGATAACAGATGCTCCACCAAGCCCTGACATTCAGGATGACTGGTACCGATGTACTGAGTAAGTGATTCCAGTCCGGGAATTGCTTGTGCTCCAGCGTTGCCTTGTAAAGTAGAGAGGGACAGAAATGAAAGGCGACTGGTGATATTGGTTCCAAGCGATTGGATAATCGCTGGAATGCTGGCACTTTCACGTACGACGATAGTTTGCACGCGGTCACCCAGAACAGCATCCACCAGGGTAGCGTGTTCATGATTGACAAGAATGAGATCGGCTAGCAAGCCGATCACATTGTTCCAGGGGTAGCCAGCGTCGCTTGCTGCACGCTCGAGTACTTGTCGAACATCAGAGCCGAGCCCTTCCCTGCTCTTTTCCAAATGATCCAATACCTGAACTCGGCTTTCCAGTCCGCTGCGCCGCTCGCGAATGCTCGTGTGCTGTGCTGATAGTGATTCAAGTTGTACAGCTAATTGTTCAGATTGTCCTCGCAGTTCTTCAAGGACAGTACGTAAATGATTCATCCGACCGACTATGTCACCTTCCGTGGCTTCCAGTGATTGGAGATCAAGATCAAGTGCCGTAAGGGTGCCCTGGGTTTGTGAATGACGATCCTGCAGCCGACGTCGATGAAGTTTCAGACTATCGATCTGTGACTTCAAACTGACCGACTCGTTATGTGAACGAGCTGCCTGCTGTAGCCTTTCGTAGAGAGTGTCTTTTCCTGCCTGTAACTTGGACCGGAGGTTAGTTAATTCCTGAATTGTCGAAGCTTGCTGAAGTTTAACGGCGTCAACTTGTGCCTGCTGACGCGATTTTTCATCTGCATCCGCAGTCAACTGCACGCGCAACTGCATCAGTGTTTCGACTAACCGTTGCACCTGATTCTGCAACTGCTGTTCACGTTGGTCGAATTGCTGGATTGACTGTTGCAAACTGGTTTGCAGCAATGTTTCATGATGGATAGCACCTTCGACCGTTGCCTGCTTCTCGCGGTATTCACTGATGCTGTTTTCCAGTCGACGAATTGATTCTTCACATTGAGAGAGAGCCGATTCGGTAGTAGCTAACAACTGCTCCTGTTCGCTGGATTGCAATGCATGTTGTTCCAGTTCCTGCTTGCCAGCCGTAAGGCAATTGCAGGCAGTCTGCCACTTCTGGGTGTCTACATGCCATTCCTGCAATGCCAACCCAACACGCAATCGCTTCAGTTCCTGTGAATAATCTCGAAACTTCTCTGCCTTGGCTGCCTGTAGTCGAACAGATTGCAACTGACGAAGTAACTCGTCATGTATGTCTTTGACTCGTTGCAGATTCTGTTCCACTTGTTCGAGCTTGCGGAGTGTTTCGATCTTCTTGCTACGGAAGCGACTGATGCCCGCCGCTTCTTCCAGGATAAATCGCCTTTCCTGTGAGGAAGCTTGAAGCAAGGCTTCTACTCGGCCCTGAGCGATAATGCAGTATGCATCCACTCCTGCCCCACTACCGAGGAACAGTTCTTTGATATCTTTTAATCGAGTGATTTGCTTGTTGATCAGGTATTCGCCGGTGCCGTCGCGATACACACGACGTGTAATCTGCACGTCATCAGCATCCACATTCAAAAAACGTTTACTGTTATCGAGGGTGAGCGTGACTTCAGCCATGCCAAGCGATTTGCGAGTGGCTGAGCCGTTGAAGATGACATCGGTCATGCCACCGCCACGCAAGCTCTTGGCTGATTGCTCACCCATGATCCAGCGGATGGCATCGACAACATTGCTTTTTCCACTGCCATTAGGACCGACGACGGCAGTGATCCCCGGGCCGAACTCAAAAATAGTGCGTTCGGCGAAGCTCTTAAACCCGACAAGTTCCAGTTGTTTAAGCATGGGAGCTGTTATTGCCCTGGGAGATCGGCACGAGCCAGTTGTGACCAGGGAATCAGTTTGGGCATGCCATCAATGACAAGTTTGGTGCTCAGACAATGGTTTTCTGATGCCTGGCGAAGCAGATCGACCAGATCAGCATAAGAAGCCCCCATTTGTGAACTCATCGCCAGAACTTGATTCACTGAACTGGGGCACCTTCGTTTGACTTGCTTGCCATCTGCATCGGTCATGGAGATAGTACAGTCTGCTTCACCTTCCCGCAGTGTTACGACCAGATCAGGGCCTGCAGTCAGGCTGCAAGGTGCCTGCAACTGATGTCCCTTGCCGAAGAGTACGATTTCCGGTTTTCCTACAGTGGATACATGTACCATGGGTTGAGATTGGGCTGCTACATCGTATAGATTGTAGCTGGCATCTCGAGCCTGCAAGGTACGTAATGCAGGATCTGTAGGATGAGCAGTTCGTAAGGCAACAAACGCTGCATATCGCGTTTCGATGCTGTCGCTTGTCAGCAGTTCACGCAATTTGGTGGAACAGGCTGAATCCCTGTTTACTGTGAGTGCGGTAATCGCGTAAGATCGCAGTTCTGGAGATCGTAATGCCACGTCTGCGAGGACATCGGAAGAGAGTTCAGAATTGCCTAAATAAGCAAGTGCTTCCGCTGCTGCAAAGCGCACTTTGAGATGATCATGCTTGCAACCTTTGGCTAATTCAGAGGCTACATCACTTCCAATGGCTTCAAGCCTGACGGCTGCTTCAAAGCACTTGTCTGGATCGAGAAGATCGTCGCTGCACTTGCGTTGCCAGGCAAGTCTTTCCATACTTCCAGATTCGTACGGGATACGTCCCAGTACTTCCAGAAAACGTGTTACGTTGCTGCGATACTGATCCGGAATTCGTAGCAGGATATGTTCAGCATCCTTGGGATCTGCAATCTTCGCGAAATTGCCTGATGTTTGTACGCGGAATCGTTCATCGATGGCTGTGCCAATACGCATGGCATGTTCGGCTTTTTTGATGTTATCACCACGCAGCATCAAGGCAACCTGTCGTTCCTTCTTCAGGCGAGCTCCAGCGACAACGCAACCTTTTCGAAGGTCAGAGGTTTGTCCCAGCTTGATCATGACCGGGCCTTCAGCTATCGCCCATTCAAAACCGGTGCGAAATTGTGAACCTGACTCTGCAGTTCGTTCAGAAAGCTGACTTACATCAGCCACATCTTTCAGTGAACAAAAGAGTAAATATCCTCCACGCAAACTGGTAGTCTGGCGATCCTCATCCAGGCACTTCAGCTCGACATCAAAGGTATCACCTGGCCTTGCGCCAGCAGCTACTTTGCCCATTACCAGGACAACAGCTGCTTCTTTGGAGGCCAGGAATTCAGTAGGTTTGTCGAATTTCTTCTGATTCAACATTGCCAAGGCAGCGGAGCGTGCTGGCCCTTGCGGGATATTACCGCCGGTACCGGGCAGCCCGACCACCACGCCATAACCCATCACTTCCATGGGTTCAAGCCCATAGGGTGCAGCAGAACTGCCGATGAGCTTGGGTGTTTTTTCTTCCTTCGTCGGGAAGGCGATGATTTCCTTGTTGCATCCAGTGAAAGCAAAGGTGCAGATACCAATGCCGAGTGTCGTGCCCAGGCATGCCTGTCGCACTAATCGCTGAATGAAATGCATGACCTTCCCCCGCGTGTGAGTCATGTGACTCTCCCCAACACGGATGCGGACGATACCGTGGGCTCCCATCTTGTCAAGTTCAGGATGTTGGGGGATGGTGTCAGACTGGGGAGTTAAGGGGTGATGGGGTGACACGCACAGGAAGGCACAGTAACAAAATAGTTGCTAAAAAGGCTAATCCTGCCCCAATATGAAACGCCATCAGTGGACCATACAGTTCGTAACAGTAGCCAAATAGTACGCTGGCAGGCAGAAGCGTGATTCCAGTAACGAAGTGAAACCAACCGAACGCCTGCCCTCGCACTGCAGCGGGAACCAGTGCAACCACCAATGCTTTTTCTGGAGGTTCAGAGAGTGCGTAGTAGATTCCGTATAGCAGGAAGAGAACAATGGCCCATTCCAGTGAACTGACCCATGCCATGCCTGCATAGATCAGCCCGTAACTGAACCAGCCCAGCAGTAACAATCGCTTCGGTGCGACGCGATCCGTCCAGCGTCCCACGAACAGATTCCCATAACTTTTAATGAGGTGAAATACACACCAGATCAGCAGCAGGAACTTTTCCTGGACCAGCCCTAACTCCTTCAGCCTCACCAGCAGAAACATGTCACTGGAAGCACCGAGGGTAAAGACAGCCACGCTGGCGAGGTACCACCAGAAGCCTGAACCCATCGCTGTTACTTGGAACTGAAATGGCTCTTTGGCGGGTATTGTTCGCGGTTGTTCTACTAAACCAAAGAAGACTAGCAGCGTGACGATGATCCCAGGAATCACGGTCAGCAAAAACAGAAAGCGAATACTGTCTGGCAGCAACCAAAGCAACAGAAATGCCAATACCGGGCCGATGGCAGCACCGAGATGATCCATGGCCCTGTGAAACCCAAAGGCATAGCCTCGTTGCTCAGCTGGGGTGGAATCAGCAATCAGCGCATCGCGAGCCGAGGTGCGGATACCTTTGCCAAATCGGTCGGTGGCGCGGATGAGGAATACCTGCCACCACGCGGTTGTGATGCCAATCAATGGGCGGACTAATGCAGGAATGGCATAGCCTACCGAGATCAGTCCCTTGCGTTGAGACAATCGATCAGACCACGTGCCTGCGAAGAGCTTGAGCAGACTGGCAACGGCATCCGCCACTCCTTCAATCCAGCCAATGGCATGCTTGCCTGCACCGATGCTCAGGAGAAACACTGGCAACAATGGAGCGATCATCTCGCTGGCAACATCGTTGAAGAAACTGGCCCAGCCTAGCAGCTTTACATTACGATGCAGTGGAGTCTGTGGTAACTTCATGGGCCAAGTCGATTCTGGACAAGCTGATTGATGAAGTACTCGTACTGCATTCCCCTATTCCGAATCATGCGTGCCAGGCCTGCACTGGGACCCAGATCGGGATTAGGATTCACTTCGAGGATGCAGGGATTGCCAGTTGCGTCGAGACGAAGATCGATACGGGCGACATCACGACAGCCTATGAGATTGAATGCGTCGAGGGCAATCTGCTGTAACTTATACGAAAGTAAATTGTGAATCTGTGCCGGACAACGTGGCTGCATGGAGAGGTCTTCAGCGGATCCCGGTTCCCATTTACTGGCATAACTGACGATTGGCCATAGAACACCGTCCTGTGGCGTGTAAACCATCTCTGCCACTGGCAAGCATGTAATCTCTGGTAGCTCAACCACACCGACATTGAATTCTGTGCCGGGCAGGTAGCTTTCGACAAGAATAGGCCCGCCATACTCCTGGAGAAGGCTCGCAACACGTTCCTCCAATTGGAGTTGGTTCTGGACAACGCTCTGTTGAGTGATCCCTATACTGGCGTCTGTTGAAGCTGGTTTGACGAATACAGGCCAGTTCGTCGGCGATCTCAACTCGTTCAGTTGCTGAACAGATTGAAATGGTGCAGTTGGGAGCCCTGCTCCTTGCAACAGATACTTGGTTCGTACTTTGTCACGTCCCAGCACCATGGCTTCTAACGGGCAGCCGGTATAGGGGATGTTCAACCATTCGAGCATGCCTGCGATATGATACTCACTCGCCGGATTCCCTCCGAATCCTTCAAAGAGGTTGAATACCACGTCGGGCTCATGTTGCCTGAGCGTTTGTAGCAGTTCCTCTGGCAAGTTGTGTAAGCCACAGAGCGTCACATGGTGCTGAAAGAGTTGAAGTGCCTCATGCACTGCATGAACGGTATGCAGTAAATCACGTTCTGATTCCGCATCAGGATGATCGTTCGGCAAAACCGGTTCGTTATAAAGCAGCAATACCTTGGCCATTGTTTTCGCTGTTGAACAAGATGTCTGTAGACAGCATAGCCAGCATTCGACTATGCTCAACGTCAATCCATGAACCAAGCAAGATACCATGAATCAACCATCTGCTATGTCCATACCCGACTTCAACATCAATAGACTGGGACCGGCTGATGTCGAATCGCCATTAGCTGGCTGCTTCAGTGATACATCAGGCTTTTTTGTCGGTGATGATGAACGAACGCTGTACGACACTGTTGGTCAAGCCTGGTCGCATGGGGCGATGCCTACTGAGATTGATGCCATCAATATCGAGATAGCTGGCCCCAGGCGGTTTATCTACTTCGAGCCGACAGAAGCGAAAGCTGCCATTGTCACGTGTGGCGGGCTATGCCCAGGGCTGAACAATGTTATTCGCAGCCTGGTACTGAGCTTGTACCAGCAGTATGGTGTAAAAAACATTCTTGGTATCCGCTATGGCTATGCAGGCCTTGTGGAATCAGGAATGAACCCAGTACTGCTTACTCCCGATGTGGTCGATGGAATACATCTCCAGGGCGGTACCTTTCTCGGCTCCTCGCGCGGACCGCAGGACATTGCCGAAATGTTAGCGTTTCTCAAGTCGCGTCAGGTAAACATTCTTTTCACCATTGGTGGAGATGGCACACAGCGTGGTGCCATGTTGCTGGCCCAGGCAGCGCAAAAGGAGAAATATCCGCTGGCCGTGATCGGTCTGCCCAAAACAATTGATAACGATCTTAACTACGTTGATCGTACCTTTGGTTTTGAGACGGCATTTTCGCTGGCCGATCAGGCATTGCGTGCTGCATATGCTGAAGCCAGAGGCGTGATCAATGGCGTGGGCATTGTTAAACTCATGGGAAGGCATTCAGGCTACATCACTGCACTTTCATCGCTAGCGCATGGCCAAGTTAACTTTGTGCTCGTCCCGGAGGTGCCGTTTGATCTTGATGGCCAACGAGGCTTCTTGTTGATGTTGCGCAAGCGACTGGATAAGCATCGTTTCGCCCTCATTGCTGTTGCAGAAGGGGCTGGCCAGGATCTACTCGAGGAAGAAGTGAAAAGGGCAGGCACCGATGCTTCCGGTAACCCCAAGTTGGCTGATATTGGCATCGCCCTCCGCAAAGCTATCGAAGGTTATGGGAAGCAGGAGAACATTCCTATCAATGTTCGCTACATCGATCCGAGTTACATGATTCGGTCAGCTGTGGCGACACCCAATGATAGTGTCTTCTGCCTGCAGTTGGCCCAGCATGCCGTTCATGCTGCAATGTCAGGCCGTACTGCAATGCTAGTGGGGATCTGGAAGAACACTTTCACGCACGTTCCCATGGCGACGGCGATTCAGAGCAAGAAGCAGATTGATCCGAAAAGCCCGATCTGGTTGAGTGTTCTCCAGTCAACCAACCAGCCTGCACGCATGAAGAATTAGCAACTGGTAATCAACATTCTGCATCCGGGTAGATGACAATTGTTGATGAAAGCCTGGGCTTCATCAAGTCCAGGAAAGAAGGCGAACAGTCCCGGTCCCCACGAGGACTGACCGACACCCATGGCCCCCTTGTCCTGCATATGATGGATACGCTCGGCGTTCAGTGCTGTCGAGTACTGACCACCTTGAACGTCCTGAAAGAGTTCACCTGCCAGAGCATTGTATCTCGTTAGAAGTTTGGCAAAGGTTTCAAAGTTTGGGGCTTGGTTGATCAGGAACGCCATCTGATGAGCAAGTGCCTGGAGTTGTTTGACTTTGTCGAGGGGTACAGTGGTTATCTTCCCGAAAGCTTGTCGTTCTTCGGTTGCGTGAAGTCCCTCGCCTTCAGCAGGTTCAACCAGCACCACCCGCCACTCTACAGGTAACGCGATGCGATCGACTTGAGATAATGTCTCGGACGCATTCAGTCGTTTGCCGTGATCGATGAATAGGCCGTGCTTCTGGTAGCCTTGCACGCCAATGCCGGAGCGTTGGCCACGATTGGTGTAGCGGGCTGCTTCCTCGCTGGTGATGGAAAGCCTGTTGATTCGGTGAGTAAGATCAGTGATCGCCAGTGCTAACTGGGTACCTGTTCCCCAGCCTTGATGAGCTGGGGCAACATATTCCACAGTGATGGCGACAGGTTGCAGCCGAGGGGCATGTTGCTGCAAGCGTAAAACAATTTCGCTCGCTCGTTTCACTTCGTACCCTGTCACCTGCCATTCATCACTACGTTTTCCGGAGACGATCACTCCGGGCTCAGTTACCATAGCCCCCAGGCCACCGAACACGAGATTCAGTTCAGGCATAGGTATTGGCGTGAAAAGGCCGAAGTGCAGTCGTCTGCCCGTCTGAATCCGCATCATGATTCTGATCTCGGCTTCGTTCGCTGCTCGGTGATGTACGCTTGAAGGAAGGTGAAGGCCTCGCGTTCGCGATGTCCGCCGGTTTTTTCAACCAGGGGCAGCAACCGTTCCATTTCCTGGTTAATCTGTTCTGGGGCAAGCATGTGAAGCCGAGTGGCGAGAATGCTGGCTTCGATTACAGCGTGCATGGCCCGGTTAAAGCCGAAATGATCGCGGATACGAGCGTCCCAGATGATGTTCACGTCGATTTCTGCACGGACAGAGGTATCATCAATCTGATCAACCTTGAAAGCATAGTATCGGCAGGCATCGCGAAGAATGTATCCACGCACGTGGTCGGACATTAACATCATTGGTTGTTCTGCAATTCGTCCAACTGCCGCTTGTGCCAGAAGCAACACATCATCAATAACATGGAAGACCCCTTCGGGATTCTGTTTAAGGTTTGCATAAGTCTGTGATGTCTTGAAAGGCCTGAGAGTCATGCGTCGAAAGTAACGATCCACTCGTGGTCCCATGGGCGCGATGTTCACTTCACCATCTGCATTGATGGTGGTAACGATACCTTCAACAACCAGCCATTCACGAGCCATCAGTGAGCACCCTTTCGGCATGCATCGAGCGCTTTCAGCATCCCACGAGCCTTGTGCAGCGTCTCGGCGTATTCGGCATCTGGATCAGAGTCGGCTACAATGCCTCCGCCGACGGGAAATTGTGCCCAACCACGTCCTATCGTAAAAGTACGGATTAGGATGTTGGTATCCATTGCCCCACTGAAGGAGATATATCCCAGGCAACCACAGTATGCTCCGCGCGTGGTGGGTTCGAGCTCCGCAATGATTTCCATAGCTCGTACTTTCGGAGCGCCGGTCACAGAACCGCCTGGAAGCGTGGCATGCAGAACATCAAAGGGGGAAAGTCCTGAGCCAAGCTGCCCACGAACAACCGAGACGAGGTGATGCACGGCAATATTGCTTTCGAGCTGACACAGTTCCGGGACATGCACTGAGCCATATTCTGCCACTCGGCCCATATCATTGCGAAGCAAGTCGACAATCATCACATTCTCTGCACGATCCTTACTGCTCTGTTCAAGCTCTAGTGCAAGCTGACGGTCTTGTTCTGGCGTGGTACCTCGTGGTCGAGTGCCCTTGATAGGTCGAGTTTCCATCATGCCTTCTGGACTGACCTGAATGAATCGTTCCGGTGAGGAACTGGCGATGACGAAATCGCCAATGTCGAAAAATCCTGCACATTGTGCCGGGCTTTGCTGGCGTAGATGGCGGTAAAGTTCGACGGGTTGCCCGTCATGGGGGGCGAGTAAACGCTGTGCGAGGTTTACCTGGAAACAATCACCTGCATGGGTGTAGTTGATGCCACGCTGGATTACCTGTCGAAAGCCGTCGGCAGTAAAGTTGCTGAGGATACCCTCCTGACCTTTGATTGGAAAACTGGGAGCCAGCTGGGATTGCAGTAATGAAGCCATTGACCGTTGGCGGACAAGCGAAGGAGTTTTATCCAGTAACTTCATCACTCGATCGGCCCGAATCTCGGCCCGGTCTGATTGTTCACAGCGTGATCCACCAGGAAGCCCTTGAACGATGAGTTGACCCTTGGCAGTGAGATGGTCCCAGGCGATCACCCAATCGTACCAGCCCAGCACCAAGTCAGGCATGGCGAAATCGTTCCAGCGATGGGTCGGAATATTTTCAAACGCCTGGTTCACGCCATAGCCCCACAAACCAGCCAGCCCCCCCTGAAAAGGTGGAAGCGATGGTTGATGAGGCAACTTCCAATGTAACCATTCAGTCTTTGTTGTCTGCAATGTCTGCAGTATTTCGCTTCGGCCGGTGGCCCGATGGACTCGAATGGGATCAGCCATGAGATAGGAATAGCGGCCGAGCTGTGGATGCTGGCTGGCACTATCAAGAAAGAGCACGAATGGCAGATGTGCCAGTTTCTCAAAACAACTCCAGGGTGTAAATTGCTGGTGGAGTTCTACTACCACTGGTTCAGCGAGCATTGCGATCCTCCCGCAATTGACGCTGACGTTCGCGATGGCTGACTTCGGGAACAGTTAAGAAGCCCCAGTTCAGTGACTGATCTTGTACGTAGTTCTTGCTCAATTGTAATGCCAGCAGTGCCTTGCAG
>CAYPJB010000091.1:0-3588 GCA_964410845.1 uncultured Bacteroidales bacterium
TTGTTTCCAATCATGGTGGCAGGCAACTCGATGGGGCGATACCCGCCCTCGATGCACTACCCGGTGTGGTGGAAGCAGTAGCGGGCAAGATTCCGGTGTTGTTCGATAGTGGTATCCGTCGAGGTGCGGATGTCGTAAAAGCCATCGCTCTTGGTGCCAAGGCTGTCCTTGTCGGCAGGCCATATGTTTACGGCTTGGCACTCGAAGGCATGAACGGTGTGAAGGAAGTGATGTCGAACCTTCTCGCTGATGTTGATCTCACCCTTGGGCTGATGGGGTGTAAGGATTGGTCAGAAGTGACACGGGAGGTGCTGCATTGCTGATGTTTTCAGTTGCGAAGCAGTGAAAGCTTCCTTACGCTCGTAGCATGGCAACAACGTCGTCTTTACTTTCCCCGGAATTCCTGGGGAAGCTGGAACAACTCGAACTCATCGCTCGCCGACTTCTTATGGGGCGGTTCAAGGGGGACAGGCTCAGCAAACGCAAGGGGACGAGCGTTGAGTTTGCCGATCATCGCCATTATGTGGTGGGAGATGACTTCCGTTTCCTCGACTGGAACCTCTACGCCCGGCTCAACAAGTTATTCATTCGCCTCTATCAGGAAGAGGAAGACCTTCAGCTCAACGTGCTGATCGATGTCAGTAAGTCGATGGAGTTTGGTAATCCGACGAAACTGCACTACGCCAAGCAGATCGCTGCAGCGCTCGCCTACATCGGCCTCGTCAACATGGATCGCGTCAATCTCGGCGGACTGGGGAACAGCTTCATTGCTGGGCCACGTTCGCTGCGAGGCAAGAAGACGATGCCTCGTGTGTTGGAATTCCTGGAAGATCTGCAGCCAACAGAAAAGGGTGACCTGGTGGCAGCGGTGAAGTCGTTCTGCATCCAGGCAGGGAGCAGAGGTATCGTGGTGCTGCTCTCCGACTTCCTTGATAAGGCTGGGTTTGAAGAGCCTCTTCGGATGCTGCTCGCTCGGCGAATGGAATGTTACGCTGTACAGATACTGGCTCCTGAAGAGATCGAACCCGTCATCCAGGGCGATCTGAAACTGATCGATGTGGAAGATGATGACCTGGCGGAGATCACGGTCACTCCTGCCCTCATCAAGCGATACAAGAATAACCTGGCAGCTTACCAGTCAGCTATCACTAACTTCTGCCGGCAGCGAGGCATCCAGTGTATGCTGACGAACACGGCAGAGCCTTTCGATAAGCTGGTGCTGACACAGCTACGTCAACGAGGGTTGGTCAGATAACCCACCCTGAGGAACAAAGCATGCTCGGACTCCGCACTGCCATCTACCCTACTACGGATCTCGCGAAAGCCAAAGCCTGGTACACCGAAGTGATCGGCCACGCCCCCTACTTCGATGAGCCGTTCTACGTCGGGTTCAATGTCGCGGGCTTTGAGTTGGGCTTAATCCCTGATGGCACCCCGGGAACGAATGGCGTACAAGCCTATTGGGGAACCAGTGATGCAGAAACAGAGCTGGCTAGACTGCTAAAGCTGGGTGCAACACTTCACGAAGAGCTGAAGGATGTAGGCGGAGGCATCAAGGTGGCATCGGTACTTGATCCGTTTGGGAATATGTTCAGCATCATCGAGAACCCGCACTTTCAGGTGAGCGAAGTGCGGTAGCTACCAGGCCGTCACCACCATAGAATCGGTCTCTTCCGTGAGAGCCTTGCCTTCAAAGTTACCTGCAATGGTCCAGCCTGCGAAGCCTGCCACACGAAGCAGCAAAGCCATTTCTTCCTTATAAATCCAGCGGGTATCGAACTCGCTACGCTGTAGTACTTTGATACTGCCATCGGGAAGCACTTCTTCCATTTCATTAATCGAGTGCTGTATCTGTTTCACGCGGTCGAATGAACGGGTGTCGTACTGTCGCAGCAGGTTACCTGTAATGGGATGGGTCTTTTCAAGTTCCAGCACCCGGGTGTTCTGTTCTGCCGCAAGGATGTATTGGCCGGGGAAGAAGGTATCGAAGACGAGTTTACCTTCGGGAAGCAGATGCTCGCGACAGCAACGCAGGCAGTTGATCTGATCTTCCTGCGTGAGGTTGTGCACAAAAGAATTGAAGGTGATGATTATCAACGCGTATTTCTTGTTGAGCTGAAACCGAGCCATATCGCTGGCGGTGAGAGTAGGTTGGTAGCCGAGGGTACGGGCTTTCTGGCGTAGCTGCTCCAACATGGAAGCTGATAGATCCAGTCCATCAACCTGGGCACCAGTCTTCAGCAAGGGAATGGTGATGCGACCGGTACCACAACCGATTTCCAGGATAGGGCCTGGCGATTGCTGGGCTTGTTTCAGATAAAAATCGAGTGCGTAGTCAAACTGATCAAAAATAACGTCGTACAAAGCACCATCAGCAAACGGACTATTATCAGAGGTCATGCAGCGGTCCTTGGAGAGATGCAGCAGAGACAATGCTATCTCGCGAAAGGTTCGCGTAGAATACTGCAAGTCTTTCAGCCAAGGTTACTTCTTGACAGGTATTATTCCAGTTGCTTGTGGAGAGGAAACTCCGTGCGATTCGCTCGCCTTCGTCCCATGTGGTGCCGTCTTCTGCGACTTGATCGAGTGCTGGCAACCCAGAAGTGAGAGGCAGGCCATGGATACAAGAATCAGTCGAAACATAAGAATCGCCGCTGGATAGAGACAGGAAATCAGAGTACGCTACTTCAGTATAGGCAACAGTCGAAAAGTGGAAGCCTCTCCTATGCTAACTTTGCTACTCTGTGGTTTGCTGGCAACAACCGATGATGGCTGGATCGACCTGACAGGTACCGAAGGGTTTGCAGCCTGGCGAAACTCCGGGCAGTGGTACCGGACTACCGAGGTGGGACTGAAACCTGGGAATAGCAAGCTATTAGAAGGGAAACAAACGGGCGGGCCAATCCTGGTAAATAGCCCTACTGGAAGGACTAACAATCTCGTTTCCAAAGCCAACTTCCGTGATGTGGAATTTTCCTGTGACTTTATGATGGGAGAAAAATCCAACGCAGGTATCAAGTTCATCGGCCACTATGAAATCCAATTGTTTGACAGTTATGGCAAGAAAACCAGCGAATTGACCGGCTCAGATTGTGGGGGGGTGTACCCCCGTGGGGAAGGTAAACCTCGCTATCACACCATTGACCGCGGCACCCCACCGAAAGAGAACGTCTGCAAGAAGCCCGGCGAATGGCAAAGTATGCAGATAACTTTCCGAGCTCCCCGGTTTGATGCGAGCGGGAAAAAGCTCGAAAATGGAGCATTCGTGAAAGTGGTGATGAATGGCGTAACTATTCACGAAAACATCGAACTGCGATTCCCAACGGGTTCGGCCTGGCGGCAAAGCAAGGAAGTGCCGGAGGGGCCCATACTCCTCCAAGGGGATCATGGTCCGGTGGCGTTTCGGAACATTAAAGTACGCAAAATAGTAGAAGCCGACACAACCAAGCAATAATGCGAAACTTCCAGCTTCTTGCCACAGCAAGAATCTCCGATGAAACCAGCTTTTTCTGCTTGGATGATAGTCTTCTATGCCGTAACATCACTGTGACGTAAACCGTGAACCCGATGCCGATATTGACGTCTCTT
>CAYPJB010000091.1:3598-12706 GCA_964410845.1 uncultured Bacteroidales bacterium
CATCTAGAAGTGACGGCAGGCATCCCCATTTACCTTTGAGTACGCAGGCATGACGACTCCTGATGCGCTGATTCCGGAAACCCCCGCAGCGCCAGACACTTCCACCGAAACAACAGCACCTGTTGCCGAAACTCCTGTTGCTGAGACTCCTGTCCCGGAAGCAGAAACTGCACCCGTTTCGGAGACGCCTGCGGCTCCTGCGACAACGACTGCCACATCGGAAGCGCCCGCTGCTCCGGAAGTCGTCGTTCACTATGATTTAGGCCGAATCGCTCAGGATCTGCAGATTCGCAAAGTGCAGGTCGAATCTGTCGTGCATCTGCTGGATGAAGGCAACACGATTCCCTTCATTACCCGATACCGAAAAGAACGCACTGGCGGTTTGAACGAAGAAGTTCTTCGGCAAATTCAGAAGCGAGTACAACAGCAACGTTCCCTGGCAGAACGCAAACAGACGATCCTTCGCAATCTGACCGCCCAAGGCAAACTGACCGACGAGTTGCGCGAAGCTATCCTGCACTGTGAACATCCGAAGCGTCTTGAAGACTTGTATTTGCCCTTCAAACCCAAGAAGAAGTCGCTCGCGGCTGCAGCTCGAGAAAAGGGGCTGGGCGAACTGGCAGAATCAGTCTGGAATAAAGATCCCGTTGTCAACAACCTGGCTGAACTCCTGCCAACGATGGTCAACCCTGAAAAGGGCATCAACACGCCGGAAGAGATACTGACTGGAATCGGTCACATCCTGGCAGAGAAGATTGCAGAACTTCCCGAAGTGCGTGATCTCGGTCGTCGCTTCCTGTGGGATACCCTTCGCATTGGAGTGAGCAAAAAGGAATCCGTTGCTGAAGGTCAGGGAACGGAGTTCAAGGATTATTTCACCTACAACGAAGCAGCACGTCAGATTCCACCACACCGTGTGCTCGCCATCAATCGAGGTGAAAGGGAAAACATCCTTGTCGTGAAGTACGAGGCTGATTTGCCACGTCTGCATGGCTACGTGCTTGAACGTTTACCCTTGGCAGATCATCCCCATGCCGGACTGATTTCCGGTTTTGCAGAAGATGCAGTCAATCGGCTGCTGGCGCCGAGTATCGAACGTGAAATCCGTCGGGATCTCACCGAGCGAGCTGAAGACCATGCCATCGTCGTATTCGCCCGCAACTTGCGTCGTCTACTGTTGCAACCACCGGTGGCAGGAAAGCGTGTGCTGGCTATCGATCCAGCCTATCGCACTGGTTGTAAACTTGCAGCACTGGATGAGCTAGGCAACCTGCTCGATACCACCACCATCTACCCGTTTGGTGGCTCGAATCAGCCGAAGTGGGAAAAGAAAAAGAAGAAAGACAAAGACAAAGAAGCGAAAGCGGAAGGCTCTTCAGCTCCTGCAGCAGAAACAGCCCCTTCGGCCGCCAGCGAATCAACGCCACCATCGGAAGTGCCAGCAAACGAAGTGCCTGTTGGAGAGGCAGCAGCAGTCGAAGGAACTCCTGGCGACGCTCCTGCTGCAGCGGAAGCAACTCCTGCTGAAGCATCACCTGCAGCTGAGAACCCCAGTGTTGATGTCTCGGCTGAAGTTGCAGCCAGTCGCAAAAAAGAAGCGAAGTCCAAGCTCGTCGACTTCGCGAAACAACATCAATGTAATGTGATCGCGATTGGCAATGGCACTGCCAGCAGAGAAACCGAAGAGCTGGTAGCTGCAGCCATCGAAGAATCGCTTCCTGGTGTAGCTTACATCATCATCAACGAAGCTGGTGCCAGCCACTACTCCACCAGCCCGACGGCACGTGAAGAATTTCCCAATCATGATGCTACAGCTCGTGGCACCATCTCCATCGGTCGCCGTCTGCAGGATCCCCTCAGCGAACTGGTAAAGATCGATCCACAAAACCTGGGCGTTGGTCTATATCAGCACGATATTGCTGAGAAGCGACTCAAAGAATCGCTTGAAGGTGTGGTTGAATCGTGCGTGAATTATGTTGGTGTCGATCTCAATACCGCCAGTGCTCCACTGCTTCGTTACGTGGCTGGCCTGAATCAATTGCGGGCTCATGCCATCGTTGATTACCGCAAGGAAAAAGGAGCTTTCAAGAGCCGGGATGAACTTCGTCAGGTGCCTGGTATCGGTGATGTTACCTATACCCAGGCAGCAGGGTTCCTTCGCATACCCCAAGCAGAGAACCCTTTCGATAACTCTGCTATTCACCCCGAAAGTTATGAAGCGGCAGCCAAGCTCCTTGAGAAGGTGAGTGCCTCGCCTACGGTACTGAATGACGGCGCTGCACTCATGGAACTCAAACCCAAGCTTGAAGCACTTCCCGCTGATGCCATCGCAACGGAATTGGGAATTGGCATACCGACGTACCACGACCTTGTCGAAGCCCTTTTGAAGCCGGGACGAGATCCTCGGGAAGAACTCCCTGCACCCATCTTCAAGCAAGGCATCCTCAAGATCGAAGACCTGCAGCCAGGCACCGAACTCAAGGGTACCGTGCAGAACGTTGTCGATTTTGGTGCCTTCGTCGATGTTGGTCTCAAAGACTCCGGACTCGTCCACATCAGCCAACTGGCTAACAAGTTCATCAAGAGCCCGTATGACATAGTATCGGTTGGCGATATTGTCACCGTCTGGGTAATGGCTGTTGATATGGAACGTCGACGGGTTTCATTGACGATGATACCACCTGGTACGGAACGTCGTCAGCAGGAACGTCGTCCGGTTGGCCAGGGTGAAAGACAGGAAGGGGGCCGACCTCCCTTCCGTCGAGATCAGCAACGAGGTGATCGTCCACCACAAGGCGATCGCCGACCAATGCCTCCCCGTGCCGAAGGCCAGCAACAAGGTGGCGAACGCCGCTTCGATCAACGAGGTGGCGGACAACAGCGTCAAGGCGGTCGTTTTGGCGGTGGACCCGGTGGTGCGGGTGGACGCTTCGGTGGCGGTGGACAGCAGCGTCGCCAGCCTCCTCCACGACAGGATGGCGAGGGTGGTGCCCACGGAACGACACCACGTCCACAGCGTCCACCGGTCAAACGCAAGGAAAAACCCAAGCCCAAGCTCACGGAAGCTGCGCTGGCAGGGAAAGCACCTCTGCGTACCTTTGGTGAGCTGAAGGCACTATTTGAAACCAAGAAGCCGGAAGATGTGCCAGCAGCGGAGAGTACACCTCCACCAGCAGCTGTTGAACCTGCGGTACCTTCAGCAGATGTCTCTTCATCAACTGAGACTACTTAGTCGATAATCGTGTTCATTGGCTACTCAGGCTGCTTCTTCCAGTTGAAGCAGCCTTGCTTTTCGCCAAAGACCACCGCCATAGCCACCGATCTCTCCACCCTTACGGATGACTCGATGGCAAGGGATAATAATCGGGACGGGATTGGCGCCATTGGCCAGCCCTACCTCTCTGCTGGCAGTAGGTTGGCCGATGTGGCTGGCGAGTTGTTCATAGCTCCAGGTCATGCCATAGGGTATTTCCCGCAAGGCCTGCCAGACCTGTTGCTGAAATGCTGTACCGTGTGGTTTGACAGGAACAGTGAACTGCTGGCGAGATCCCGAGAAGTAATCAGTCAACTCTTCTTCAGTTTGAGTAAGTACACGATGCATGCCAGTACGGAGTGGCTTACCAAACTGATGCTGCAGCGCGATGAGTTGCTTCAAGCACTCATCAATCTCCATGAAGCGAATAAAACAAAGGTGCCTGTCATGAGCGCCAAGCAGCAGAGGTCCCACCGGTGATGTAAAACAGTGAACTTTGACAGAGTCAAGTTCCTGGCTTTGGGAGTTCATCTGGTCCAGCTCTGCCATAGCTGCCAGAAAAAGATCTCTAATACTGCATTCGTCCAACAACAGTTCCAGCGACGATTCCGTCGGGCTGTTTGGCAACGCGGTTGGCATGCTTCACTCGCAGTGTATCTATCAAGGTGAGGATGATATTTTCTCAATTAACACAGGCTTGTCCAGTTTATTCCAGCTGTCAGTATTATTCGCTGCCAGAAATGCGTCGATCCGCACGACGATTGCTTTGATGACGTTTGGTCTTCAGTCGGCGTTCTTTCGATCCTCTGGTTGGCCTGGTCGCTCGACGTTGGCGCGGTCGTATGAGAGAGGCTTGTAGGAGGGCTTTGAGTTTGTCCAGGCAATCATCCATATTCATTCGCTGGCTGCGATACCTTTGCGAGGTGAGGAGTATATCGCCTTCAGCGGTGAGATACGTCGACGCCAGTCGTATCAGGCGGTGAAAGATATCGGCAGGCAGTTCAATACTGCGGGGATTCCAACGAAGTTGGGCTTTGGTAGCTACCTTGTTTACATTCTGACCACCCGGGCCGCCACTGCGTGCGAACTGCCACTGAAACGACTCCGCGCGAATGCGAATCGGTTCAATAGACATCCCCTGGCTTGCTGCAGAAGCGGGCCAGGGGATGATCAGATCGTCGTTATCCTTCCGTGGAAGCATGGCAGTTAATTGTTCTTGGGCCAGGTGGTTTCAGGCCAGGTGTCGGTGCGGAACGGCGAAGCTGGGACACCTTCCTTGTTGAACAGGTTCACTACAGGGTAGTTTGCCCAGCCAAAACGTACTGCCACAGGTTGTTTAACTGCATCACAGGTGACAACAACGGTGTTACCTGCAATCCTGGCCTTGGCGTTGTAGAACTTCTTGTCTTCACCAGCGATTGTGAAACCAGTCAGTTCACTGCCCTTGCACTCCAGGCCGCTGCCAATGGAGGTGAAGTGCAGGATAGCCTTGTTGCCTTCGATGGTGAGTTTGTCGAAGAGAGGCCCCGTGCCGACGATCTTCTCTCCATACACTTTCTGGCGGGCAGCCAATGCAAGTCGTTCGCCAACGGGCTGCTTGTTCTTTGGGTGGATATCCTTCTGATCGGTTTTGGGATCAGTGGTATCGGTGATAACCGCCTGTGCTGTACCTGGCAGATTCAGGCTGGTGAGCAGTTGTGCTTCACGCAGTTCAGCCCAGTTGCTTACCTGTGGCTGCTCGCTGCTATCCATGAATGGAGCCAGCTGCACAAACAGGAATGGGAAATCATACCCCCATGCTGCACGCCACGATTGAATCATGGTGGGGAAGAGTGTGCGATACTCATACGCACGGCCTGCGTTTGATTCACCCTGATACCAGATAGCCCCTTTGATGGCGAATGGAATCATCGGATGAATCATGGCGTTATAGAGACGACATGGACTGTTAGGACTCTGGTTTGGATGTTGAGGTTTACGAGGAGCTGCTGGCACCTTCTTGTTTTCGGCACGCAGTTTGGCTGCAGACTCTTCGTGCTTCTTTCGCTGATCCTCGTAATTCTTCAAGATACTTTCCTGGTTGTTCTCCCAGTTCTCCACCTGCCTGGTGATCGTTTTCAGGTAGTGTGCTACTTCCGGTGTCTTTTCCAGAAACTCGGCTGAAGTCCAGGCTTCCGCGGGAGTACCACCCCAGGAGGTATGAATCAGCCCGACCGGTACGTTGCGAGCTTTCTGGAGAGACTGCCCGAAGAAGTAAGCGACAGCAGAGAAGCCTGGCACACTCTCGGGTGAAGACACTCGCCAATTCTTCCAGGCATCCGTCGTTTGCGTGTACTCAAGCGGCTTGCCCGAGGTCACTTGGCGCTGCTGGAACAAACGCAGGTTCGGGTTTGCTGATGCAGCAATGGTTTCCTTCGGATCCTTGCTTTGACTCACAGTCCATTGCATGTTCGATTGCCCGGAGCAGATCCAGACTTCGCCCACGAGAACATCCACGAGCTTAATAGTGTTCTTGCCTTCGATGGTCATTTCAAAAGGGCCACCTGGTTCAAGATTAGTGAGCTTGGCCATCCACTTGCCCGTGGCATCTGCGGTGGCAACCGTCTTTTGTCCCTGAAAGGTAACTGTCACCTTTTCTTCGGGATCAGCCTGGCCCCAGACAGGAACCGTGGTCTTCTGTTGCAGCACCATATGATCGGTGAACAAGCCATGTAGCTTGACGTCCGCGAGCGCAACCGATGCGCAGCAGACGAGCACCGCCAGGGAGAGAAACCATCGTCGCATACCAAACTCCTTCAAGGACCTCAGCACAGGCCAAGGCAACTACGAACCACCACTTCCCCACTTTACTTCTTCACTCTCTTGAATTCAAATTGAATGTGATCATCCTGATCGATCTTTCCGAGTCATTCCTTCTCACCGGCGGCTGCCACTTGGGGCTTACCTTGGTCTTTCCTTCGCTGCTTATTAAATCGAGTCAGGCAGACTTGGTTCCGGGTTCAGCTTCACCGTGTCCTCTTCGTTTGTAGCGAGATTGAACTAATGGGAGCTGCTATTAAGTGATAGTCTCAACCGAATTTAGAACTAATCTCTTGATAAGTCCGATAAAAAGGTTTAGAGTCATGCAATTCAATGACTTTATCAGACGATGACACAGTCTAATTATTTGCGATGCTTGTTGGACAGGTTGGAGGATAACAATGATGCCTGGGATTTCAACAATAGCGATTGGAACGATGCTCATTCTCACAGCTACTCTGAAGCTGTACGATTTCCTGTTCGTGCCATTTCAACCAGATTTGTTGTTATTGCAACGATGGCAACATCTCGTGTTAATGAAGATTGAATTCGTTCTAGGCATATGGCTCCTGAGTGGTTTAGCAGTTTATGTATCAAGATGGGTTGGAATTATATTTTTCAGTGCTGCAGCCATGGCCAGTATCTACTTGGTGTTAATAGGTCAGCCATCTTGCGGATGTTTTGGGAGTATCAAAATCAGCCCATGGATTTCATTAACTGTTGATGTTGTTGCAGTTTTGGTTCTGTTGATTGTTAATAGAACGGGTACTCAACCTGTTCAATCATTTGTACACAAAACATTGATGCCAATTGGACTCGGCACTATGTTAATCCTAGGGGTGATCATTGAACTTTTCTTTTTGACCGTGAGTGATCCAGAAAGAAAGTTGGCGCAATGGCGTGGTGACGTTGTTACTGTCAGCCCTTCTGTTCTTGACGTGGGTAGTGGGAAAGTTGGCGAGAGTAAACTTGTGGTTCTTCGTGTGCATAATAACTCTAATCAACCAATTAACATTGTCGGTGGCACTCTTCTTGCGCATGTATCACCCTGAGGGATTTGCCTGTGACCATCCAAAGTGGCGGTTATAAGGAAATCGGGGTAATAATCAAATACGTGGGATTGCCAGGCCAATTTGTGAGGCAGTTCGTTCTCTATACAGACCATCTCTCGGCAAGGGTCTTCTACAGCTCATTTCGAGGGACAGTACAGCCTGCGTCATCTGTGCAGTAATGCACAGCTCTTTACCTGTTTTCTCATGCGGAGGTTTTTATGAATCGCAAGACAAAAGAAATGCTAGCTACAGCACTATGCTGCTTAGGCTTGAGTTTCACTATCATCGGAGTTATGCTTTGCCCTCAATCGCTTTATGCAGATCAAGGAACTGCCGCATATCTTCCATGCTCAATAGGCTGTGAGCAATCGTTATGCACAGGCAGGCGGATCGCAATAGAGGGATGTCCCGCTACTAATGCTGGTTGTAATGCTCTTGGTTCAGGATTTTGTACATCCTGTCAGTGTCTTCCTGGGCCTGGAATTTACTGTGATTGTCACTGATTTGCCGTACATTCCCGGTTGGGTTCCAGCCTAACCGGTCAATGATAAGTCTCATTCCAAAATGAGGTTTGCCATGCATTGCATGATCGTCATCGTGCTGGGGTTGATGTCAACCATCACTGCTACCGCATTTCAGAAAGTAAATCGTTCGGTAAAGGAACAGACGGGGAGTGAACTCGTCAAGGTTATCACTGAGGCACATCAACTTTATTTTGAAAAAATTAAGGATATGTCATTCAAGTGCTACTCTTCATCCACAGAGAATGGCACGGATATGTCACAGTCAATTATTGAAGCAGCGCGAGATAAACACAATGCGATATCGATCGTGTCTATTAATTACAATCGATATATCAACGAGCCACGTCTGATGCCTCCATCGAATGCTGTCATCAGCCGACTTCGGAGTGGGCGTCGTCAGATATTAAGTCTGAGACGATCCGACCCTGCAAAACCTTGGGTAATAACCTCTGACATCAGTGATCTAGCGTCAGAGAATCAACTGAACGATTTCCTATTCCAGGATGAAGAACGAGCAAGATCGGGAATTGGTGCAGCCACGGAGTTCATGAACTCATTTGACTCGAGAGTTGTCAATCTCATCAACCTCCCAAGTTTTCGTCTCAATAGCAAGTCGGAAGAGACCGTTAACAAGGAACGGTTGGTTACCCTTGATTTTACCATTGATCCGCCACTGAATAAATCAGCAGCACAAACGATCGTCAAAAGCGGTCGGCTGATTTTACGTCCTGAACATTATTGGACGGTGAAGAAGGGGTCGTTCATTATCGAGCTTTCAACTGTCAATGGTGGAGTCATCGAACAGGTAGATACGACCGTGGAATATGGGGAAGAGGAGAAAGACAAGGCATTACCGAAGACCATGAAGTGTGTCAACACAATCAGAAAAGGTGATCGTCAATGGGAGCGAATCAACACGACAAAATACGAATTTACGACGAATGTCCAATTACCTGAGGAGCGGCTTTCGCTGACACAGTTTGGGCTGACTGAACGAGAACCGGTCAGTGAACCTGCAGAGGGAACAGAGGAACCCGTCCCAGTAGGCGCCAGGAAAAATTATGTGGCGCCTCACACTCACATTCCACTGTATGTCTGGTTTTCCGTTTCCGGCCTTCTGCTTCTGGGATTGGGTGTTGGTCTGCGATTATGGATTGCCCGTGCAACTGCTTAGTAGGGCATGCTCTTGGAGTGTTAACATCGATTAGCTCCGAAAGTGAGCCAGAATTTCGATCTAACCTTCTTTCGGCAAGAAATTCAGCTTGCATTCACAGGTAGCCCCTCGTCCTCTCAACTCCTATCAAAGTCTATTCGTTACGGTTTGTCACGTTCTCGGAACTAAAGCACTCAGGACTTCTTTAATGCGCGCTGGTATTGTAGGATTGCCGAACGTTGGAAAAAGCACACTGTTTAATGCATTAACATCCTCGAAAACAGCCCAGGCGGCAAACTATCCGTTTTGCACCATTGAGCCTAACGA
>CAYPJB010000092.1:0-1467 GCA_964410845.1 uncultured Bacteroidales bacterium
GCATGTCAATACTATGGCAATCAAAATGGTGGCGAGTAGAAAACGAAAGAACACGGCGGCACTCCCTATCGAAGTTACCGCATCTTACTCGAACAATTGACTGGATGCCATCAAGTAACAGTCAACTGCCAGCAACTAATTCTTCAGCTTGCTCACCCAGCGATCGATGATGCCGTAGCAGGCTTCTGGCTGATCAATCATCGGCCAGTGTCCTGCTCCCTGGAACGCATGGTGTTCCATCTCATGCTGCATCAGGAACTGCTGGGTAGCTTTCGAGATGCTCTCAGTTCCCCATAAATAGAGCTTGGGAAGCTGAATATTGGCATATTGCTTTGCCATCATCGGTACGGTCTGATCGCTGGTAATCGCCGTGCGGGTCAGGATCTCTTCGGCATTAGCCAGGAAGGCATCGGGTTGTGCGAAGTGCAGAGAAGCATAGTAACGGCGACAGGCGAGTGAGTGAACATGATCGCGGAGCACAAGTTCTTCCATCATTACACTGGTAAACCAGTGATGCCAGCGGGCAAAGTCGCTGTCCGCGTTGCGATACGCCTCGGTCGCCATGCGTGAGTGACTGGCATCATCGGGGAAGAGGTTACCTTCGATATTGATGAAGCCAAGGATATTGGAGTGTTCCATTTCGCTGAGCCAGAGTGTACCCAGCATCCCACCTAGCGAATGCCCTACGATCACCACGTTTTGCAGTTTGAGTGTTTGTACCAGCGTCTGCAGGCGACCTATCTGATGTGCAAAGTCGTAAAGATGATTGCGAGCAGCAGAGCTTCTGCCGTAACCGATGCAGTCCGGCATCACTAGGTGGTACTTGCCCTTGGGCAAATGGGCAGCTGCTTCGGTGAAACAGAGGCTCGATTCGCCTAAGCCGTGAAGGAAAAGCAGGGCGATGGCATCAGCCTTCTCTGCCTGTTGTTGGCGAACAACGTGAATTTCACCATCAATCAAATGATATTGGATATGCATGACAGGATTCCAGCATGTGCAAGGCAGGAGAAACATTATTAATCTACAGCACGCTATGTCGTAGCACCAATACCGTTATCGAGTAGTTTGGGAAAACAATAGCCGTCGGAAGCCGAATACAATGAACATTTGCCCAGGGCCGTAGGTGGCCCAGACGAGGAAACTAGTCACTGGACCACTGTTACGGAATAACTGCCAGGCCAGGATGGCATCACTGGCGAGGAACAGCGTTGCTCCCAGGGCAATCAGCCAGGCGACTTGATGCTGTAACGCTAGTCCCCAGGCCATGCCCGCTGTGAGTGCCAGGAGCAGACAGTAACCCAGTGCAGGGTAATGCAGGGCAGGTTTGCTGTCGCTGAGGAATACCACACCATACCAGATAGCGATTCCCACTACTTGCCAGAAAAGTATCGCAAGCCACCACCGGTTATTTGCTAACAGATTCAGACGGCGCCGAGTCCATTCGAGAGCAGCAATATAGGCGAGGTG
>CAYPJB010000092.1:1567-12666 GCA_964410845.1 uncultured Bacteroidales bacterium
GTCTGGCTGTTCGTCAGCAGCATACACAAGCGATCGATGCCTATGCCAAGTCCACCAGCCGGGGGCATGCCGTAACGTAATGCAGTCACGAAATCCATGTCCATCTTGGCCATCGAATCTTCGTCCTTCAGGCCGCTGAGTTGGGAACGGAAGGTGGCTTCCTGCGTATCAGGGTCGTTCAGTTCAGTGTAAGCGTTGGCGATTTCCATACCGAGCACGTAACACTCGAAGCGTTCAGCGATAAAGCTATCAACCCACTTTCGCTTGGTGAGCGGACACAGGGCAGCAGGATAGTCGTAAACGAAGACTGGTTGATCGAGCTTAGCAATGGCCGGTTCCACCACAATCTCAAAGAGCAGATGGATGAGCACCGCGTGATCTTTGCCGGTAGTGTCGATTTCCAGTTTGCGAGCAGCAGCTTCGACGGCTGCGGCATCACGCATATCGACACCGACGTGCTCCATAAAGAGGTCGGCATACTTCATACGTGGCCAGGGTTTGGCGAAGTTGATGATGCGGTCGCCGAATGGAAGGGCGGTTCCCTTGCCCAACTGGTCGACCAGCTTGACCACCAGCGATTCTGTCAGCTCCTTCATTGTCTGGTAGTTGCCATACGCCTGGTAGAGTTCCATCATCGTGAACTCAGGGTTGTGCTTGGGACTGATGCCTTCGTTACGGAAAACGCGGCCCAGTTCATAGACCTTATCGAACCCTGCCACCAGCAATTTCTTGAGCGGAAGTTCCAGGGCGATGCGGAGGAACAGTGGAATATCAAGTGCATTGTGGTGTGTTGCAAAAGGGCGTGCGGCAGCGCCACCAGCGATGTTATGCAACACCGGGGTTTCCACTTCAAAGTAACCTTCTGCGTTCAGGAACTCACGAATGCCCTGGAGGATCTTGATCCGTATTTCTGCCTTAGTTCGTAATTCCGGGGTGTACGTGAAATCCAGGTAACGATGTCGAAGGGCGAATTCCTGATCCTCAATCCCCGACCACTTGTCCGGGTGCGGCAGAACCGACTTACCCTGATAATGTAATTGCTCCACAAAGAGAGTGAGTTCGCCTGCCTTGGTCTTGCCAAGCTTGCCAGTCACACCAAGCAAGTCACCCAGGTCAAGCAAATCGGCCAGCTTCCAACTGGTCTCATCCACTTGCTTCTGACCAATCATCAGTTGGATGCGGCCGGTACGGTCAACCAGATCGATGAAGCGAAGTTTGCCCATCTTGCGGTAGGTCATTACCCGACCTGCAGCTTTGATGGACGGACCGGCAGCAGGGTCTTCCAGGTAGCTCATCTCACGGATGGTACCGATGTTGATGCGATCATCAAATCGACTGCCCCACGGATCGACGCCCAGTGCAGCTATCTGTTCCAGTTTCGCCCGTCGTGCCGCTTCCAATGATTCCATGTGCGTGGTTCATTCTCGGTGAAGAAGAAACCACTATTCTACAGAGCAATTACGAAATGGAGATGGGATTAGCTTCTTCTACAGTCGGTTCCAATTCGTCCGATTGTCGGGAGTGATGAAGATGTTCCGCCGGACTGATGTGATGCCAGTAGGCAATATCAAACCGGCTGTGCAATTCACGTGCATGCTGCTTGAGTACCTTGTGGTAAGCTTCTCGCCCTTCGGGGTAGATGTCGTGAGGTTGCAGACAGCCCGTTTCCCGATAAAAGAGAATCTCGCCCGTGAATCCTTCTGGAGCCCCCACGATCTGAGGCAATGTTGCCTGGGCCATCTGGAGAAGTTCTTGCCCCGCTTCTGAGTTGGGAGTCATCATCAGGCAATAAGCGCCTTCGCGGGAGCGAGTGTTTTCCATCAAGTCGGGGCGGGCCTGCCGGTAGCTCTGGCGAAGTTGTTCCACTACGGCTTGCGACGGCTGGGTGAGCAGTTGCTCGGCTGCATCTTCACTTGGCAACATGCCTTCCAGTACTTCTTCCATCGAGTTGTCGAGGAGATCAAGCACATCCGCCATCGAAGGTCCGCGACCCAGGCAAACATCACGATAGTTCGATTTGAAACGAGTCAGGGCTTCGGTCAAATCGTTGTCCATCTTGAAGAAGACATCGTCGGGTAGTTGGTCAAGCAAGTTGGCAACGCGCTGGTCGACGGAAGTTTCGCCATCGAGCAGGAGCAGGTTGGGATCGGAAACTTTTGAGCTTTCATACTTGTTACGAAGTTCCTGCAGTGCCTGTTCAGCAGGTTTAACCCTCTCAAGGGCTTGTTCCGCAGCATTCTTCATTGCCTGGAAAACATGCACCGCACGAGCGAACATATCTTCCTGCAACACACGGGTGGGATAATCGGAAAGATCCTGAACAATTTGCGAGACCAGTCGCTGCCTGCCCATGATGGCAAAGGAACGCTCTTCCTGCTGCATCATCTGGGTGAGCGTGCGTTCAGCCCGCAGCATATCCTGGTGGATTTCCAGATGATTGGCTTGCAACTCAGTAAGCTGGTGATTGATCCAATGCAACAATTGTTTGCCAACGAAAAGCGTGCCTCCCAGTCTCAAGCTTGGATGATCCAGGTACTGCGTCAGGAATGGTTCTAACTTGGCCGATGCTTCTTCAGCAACCGCGTCCGATTCCTGCTGAATAGCCATCAAGATAGGCGAGTATTGATAGCCGGATCCGCTGCCGAAAGTAGTTTCGACCTTCTGCATAATATCGCGGGCCACTGTCTCAAGAGGTGGGCGTGCAGCAGCACCTTTTCGCAGTGGAGCAATCCACTCCTCGATGACATGTGCTGGCTCACGTCCCAGTACGACCGCTGCCATGTGTTGAAAACGATGCAACAATCGCGAAGCCGAATGCAGGTTTTCTTCCATGAATCGGTCGAGATCATCACGCAGTTGCGACTGTTGATCAGGCTTGGGGTCGAGCCAATGCTGGATGAAATTGCCAAGCAACCGCTTCTTCACCAGTTCATGAAGCGCTTCGTAAGATGATTGCAGTACCGTCGCGCCGTGGCTGTACCATGGTGTGGTATATCCAGCATGGTGCATGGTACTCTGTCGGCTGGCGATGCGTAAACTGCCAAGCTCAGTACTGATATCGCGGAAGAGCCAGTAGGCGGTCTCCTGAAACTCGACATCTAAATGGTCAGGTTTGGAGACATCCGTCAATTTTCGGAAGAATGCGGTATCAAACGGTGAGTGTGGATAGGTGAATTCATTTCCCATTCCATAGTTGGCTGAGAAGAATTTCTCCTGAGTGTAGTGATTGAGTTCAGTGAGACAGGCAAAGGCCCCTGCGTGTTTGTTTGAAGCAGGCGATACTTCTGGCAGGAAAAGCACACCCGTGACGTTGCCATTCCCCCAGCCAGCTTCGGCTATCATGCCTCGAAGCAGGTAACTGAGATCTGCCAGGCAACCGCGGGTGATGGGCTCGTCCAGACCAGCGACGATATAGCAGGCAGGCACAAGGTCTTGTCGTATTGATTGTCCTGTGTGCTGCATCGACCGCTGTAGCGATTCCGATGCCAGCATGGTTTTGCATTCTGCTTTCAGGCGTTCCTGCAGGGCGGTCTGGCGACGAATCAACGAAAGTCTGGTATGGCCTGGCAGTTGATCATGCTCATCACTCAGAATGTCGGGCGGGAGCCAATGATTGACATCCGGATCGCTGACGAGCCGTTGCTTCTCTTCATTGCTCATCGGATCGAGCAGGAAATAATGTTCCGGAGCCAGTTCACCCGGTTTATTTGAGAAGTGAGGAGTGTTCTCGGGCTTCTTCTCGTCAAGCACCATCATGCGAATATGGGGAAGCATACTGATGCCGTCATAACTTTGATGGAATAGCTGGCTGAGTTCCTGCAGGACGGCACGACCCCGTTTACCCAGACCTAGAATAAAGGTCGGTGTCAGGATGCCATAACTTTGCACTTTCGACTGATAGACTAGTGCGTTCAAATTCAGGAAGGCACTGTCAGGATGGCGCTGATCCTTATTTTTCTCCACAGCCACCAGCGATTTGATCATCACTGTTGGAATGGGGCTGGTCTCGGCACTAGAGAGCGATGTTGTTGGAGAGCTGGGCCAGTTCATTTCTGACTTGGAACTGGTGTCCTTGGTGAAAGTCGCCAGTGTAATTTCATTGGTAACATGGTGTTCAGGTGAGGCTGTCGCTGATCCTGTGGTCTTTTCCTTGTCGGCTTTTTCCAATGCCTTGATAAAGGCTGCACACGTGGGATATCGGTCGGCTGGTGAATTTGCCAGGGCCTGCTTCAAGACGAGATGCAGATGGCCGGGGACCAAATCATGATCGAATATCTGGCTTTGCCGTTTTTGAAAGAACTGAGGTAGCGAAGTCGCGTCTAGAGGTAGTCTGCCCGTGGTAGCTTCCAGGAATAGAACCGCCAGCGAGAATTGATCGCTCGCTGGTTCCAGATTACCAGTAAGAGCTTCTGGAGCGGTTCGTTGCAGATCGCTCAGAGACCATGATCCGTTTGCCAATCCGGCAGGATCCGTCAACCCCCAGTCAAGTAGTTTGACATGATCATGCTGTATACCTACCTGGGAAGGCTTTAGCTTTCCATGAAGCAAGCGATGCTTGACATGAAGGTAATCGAGTGCCTCTGCCAGCTCTTTCAGGTATCCTAACAACTCAACTGAATCGAGCTGGGAACTGTCCCTAAGCCTGGTTTCCAAGGTGGCTTCGGACCAGTCCGCAAGCAACAACAGCTCGGAGCCGTTTATTTCTACCTTGTCCCATAAGTGTAGAAATGGATGACGGTAGCTGGTTAGTTTTTTGGCATGTTTCAGGCTGGCTGCGTCAAATAAGCATTTCACCACATGTGCGTTACCCTCTTCTGATTGCACCAGCCAGGATTCGCTGTGAGCAGATCTTCCCAGGCGACGAACGCAGCGAAAACCAGCAAACGGTTCGGAGCCAACAGTGAGGGCGAATGACATAACACAAGCCACGAGAAAACGTTCGGCCAAAGCTAGCGAAAGCGTAGCATATTTGCATGCGGCGTGCGAGAATTCTGTCACAAACTCTTGTTCTGCAGAGAGTTGCTGGTGTCCTGTCTGAAGCTGTTCTGTGCTATAGTTCCTTCTCAGACCTCCCATTCAGTGACCTGAGTGTTCTCATATTCCTTTCCTTTATGTCTGCAGTTCAATCAACAATTAGCTGATTGTTCCCGGCTACTAAGCTTGCTTGAAACTTTCTCCCCTGTTAAGAAGTAGTAACATGGAAGTAACTTCTACCCCCGGAGATGTATTGTGAAGTTCTCTACCCCGCGAGCGCTGCTCTTGACGCTCGGCTGCCTGTTGGCGTTCACCTGTTCCGTGAATGCCCAGGGTGCTGATATCGCCAAGCTGTTCCCTGACAACACAGAGATGGCTTTTTCCTTCAATGTGAAGAGCCTGCTCAATTCCAGCTTCTTCCAGAAACACTTCAAGGAAGAACTCGACAAGGCAATCAAAAACAACGCCCAGTTTCAGAAGGTCATGGAGACCATCAGCTTCGACCCGATGCGTGATGTTACCTCTGTGACATTCACGGTAAGCAAGTTCAACCTGCAGATCGGTGGCCGGCCTGATGTTGAAGGCTTCGCAGTCTTCCGTGGTGCCTTCAATGTGGAAAAGATGAATGGTGCACTTGGTGCTCTTATTGCAGCGGCCAATGCTGGCGACAAGGTGACCACCAGTAAGTATGGCGATTTCATTCTCTACGAAGTGAAAGATGCCAGCTCTGGTAAGGCTTTCTATGCCACCATTTATGATAAGGAAACCATCTTCGGTGGTACCGTCAAGGAAGATGTCACCAATGCCATCGAACGTGCCATTGGCCGTAAGGCTGGCACACTGAACAACAAGTTCTCAGAACTCATGGCCAAAGCTCGTAATGACAACACCATGTGGGGTGCCATCATTACGCCTTCTTCGGTAAAGGACATGTCCAAGATGGCTCCTCCTGAAGTGAGCGACACGATGAGCAAGCTCGATGCTCAAACGATGAATCTGAATATCAAGGACAACATCAAGTTCGAAGTTAATATGTACATGAGTGAGGATGGTGCAGCCAGCCAGATGAAGACCCAGATGGACCAAGCCAAGGAACTCGCTGGTGCTGCTGTACTTTCCAATGAACAGATCGGTGCTGAACTTGCTGACGTGGTCAGCAGCCTGCAAATTGGCTCCAACGGCAAGAAGGTCTCCCTCACTGGCGACATCAAGGCTGAACTGGCTGACAAGATCGTCAAGATCATGAAGGAACGCGGTAAGTAAGCTTGATGGTTCACCATAACAAACGCCCCTTCGTCGCAAGACCAAGGGGCGTTTATTTTTGGTTAGACTTCGCTTGTCTGCTCTGAGGAGAAGAGCACCATTGTAAAGTTATCAGGCATCGGTTGAACTACGGGTCGATATCCAGAATTCTGACCTTCGGCTGTGCCACATCCACAATCACTTCTTGCGATACCAGTTCGCCCCAGTTCTTGGCTTTATCCATTGCGGATACTCGAATCTGGTAGCGATAACCTCGGCTTGGCACGTTGGTCCAGATGTAGCTGCCGGTATTGTCCAGATTATCAATCAGTAGTTGCCAGCTTTTGTCGTTATCATCCATGTCTCGATATTCGATCTTGATCGGCTGCTGTGCCATGTTGGTGTCGCTGGCTCGCCAGGTGATTTTGACCTTACCCATGTTGGCACCACGGCCCGGCAGGGCTTGCACGTCCACCACTTTGGGAGGAGTCTTGTCCAGGCAGACCCACATGTCCGGGCTGGTCGAAGTGCGTGGCTTGGTCGCGGTATTGTCGAAGCCACTACGCACCTGAAGCAGCATGCCGAAGCTGCCTTCGCGGGGCAGAGTGACTTTCAGCTTGCCCGGGCCTTCCTGATTTACCTTAACGTTGCCTGCTGGAGTCCACTGGTTGTCAGCCTGGTAGAAGGCTTCAACATAAGCTCCGGATGGCCCAACTTGTTCCAGGTTGAAGTTGAGGTTGAAACTCTCGGTGTTTACATAGCGGGTTTCGCGCTGGCCAGTCGGTGTTTCATCCATCGAAGTTGAGCGCCGTCCACCTCCGACGTTCTCACGAGGCGATTCCCATCCATCGTTGTTATTGGCAGCTCCACTGCTTCCTGTTCCACGCGAGAAATCTCGCTCACGGTCATTGCGAGAGAAGCCATCATTTGCTGTTGCGTTGTTGCCAGAGCCGCTGCCACCACTCGTGTTCACCGTAATGGTTCGGCTCTCCAGGTTCTTGGCACCATCGGTGGCGGAGAGCCTCAGCTCCAATCGGCCACGTACGGGCACGTTGAGTGTTGTCTCACCGCGGGCTTGCTGGCGTATCGAGATTGGCACCCATTGATTATTGCTATTGAGATAGTCGAGCCTAATGGAATTGGTATCAAGATTCTCGTCAACGATATTCCAGGTAACCATGACTTGATCACCCCGGCTCGATACTTCACGGAAGTCGATGCGAGGTGGCGTGGTGTCCACGATGATTTTGGTGATCTGCACTCCAGCCGGCAACTTATCGAGCGTTGGTGGAAATGCCTGTCCCCCGTTTTCCACGGTACGAAGGAGAAACCAGTACTCCCCTTCCCGATTAACTTGTATCGGGAAAGCCGTTTCGCTGGGGCCAATCTTGGAAACGAGTCGCCAGTTGCTCCGGCCATCGCTTGATTCGTATAACTGGGCTTCTCGCAGACGGGTTGATTCCTGCGGATCGATCTGGAATGGCAGCTTGAATTGGAGACGATTGCAGTAAGCTGTCTCGTTCTGGGCGCAGAGAGGCAGTTGCATGAGCATGCAGCCCAAACACACTACCACATAGCGCCACCCTAACATCAATGCGCACTCCCACCACGCAGAATGTCCCGTTCAGAGTAGATCGACATGTAACTATGGAGGGCTTGAGTGAATCTGGGGAAACTTTGCGGGGTGTTAGTCTGACTGCTGAAAGCGCTTGATGTTGCTGATTACTCGAGTGCTAGTTTGCATATATGAATTCACCCTGGTCTTTTGAGTTCAAACAACGCACTCGATTCACAAAACCATTCACCCCCCAACCGGCCAATCGTTTGCAGCTTGCGAGGGTCAATGCGACCATTCGTCAGCACTGCATCGTCCACATGAATGGCCACTACTTCGCCGATTACCAGGTTGCCAGCACGGGGCTGATCACCCAGGGGTATGATCTGCTTCAGCCTGCATTCGAGATGGGCCGGGGAGGCCTTCACGCGGGGCGGGCGTACCTTGGTGGAGGGGATGAGTTCCAGCTTCAGCAGTTCTGCTTCACTTTGATGCCGAGGCAGTTCGCGTGAACTTTCATTGACTTCGTTCGCTAAAGGCAGCGTTGCTGCATTGATGACGAACTCCGGCACTTCTTCCAGGTTGAGGAGTGTATCTTTCTTGCTGAGATCAGGACGTATCGTGGGAGAGAAGATTACTATCGGCGGATTGGAGCCGAAGGTATTGTAGAAGCTGTACGGCGCCAGGTTGGGCCTGGCTTCACGGTCGATAGTGGTCACCCAAGCGATAGGACGTGGTGAGACGATGCCCACCAGTGCCTGATAGAGCTCTAGTGGGGCTGTGCTGCTAGCATCAAGGTACATTAATCCAACCAACTATACGGGTATTTGGGATCATCCAGCTCGAGTGCCTGTCGGGTGAGGAATAGTGGGTGATGGGTGTCCACCATCACTGCCAGTTCATCCGTTCGGCTCACCTCCCGGCTTGCCACAATGGTTCCAGGATGCGGTCCGTGAGGTATGCCACGTGGATGGAGCGTAAAGGATGACTGCTCCACACCACGCCGGCTGCCGAAGTTGCCACGAACATAATAGAGCACTTCGTCTGCACCTACATTGGAATGAACGTAAGGTACTTTGATCGCATCCGGGTGCGTATCCAAGAGGCGCGGTGCAAACGTGCAGACCACGAAACTCCTGGTCTCAAACGTCTGGTGGATCGGCGGTGGCTGATGGATAGTACCTGTAATCGGCTCGAAGTCGTCTGCGTTGAATGTATAGGGGTATAGGAATCCATCCCAACCGACGACATCGAATGGATGACTGGCGAGGATGTACCGCGTATAGCGGTCGCCATCCTTTACTATCACCGGCACGTCCTTTTCAGAATCGATGACGTTCAATTCTGTTGGGCCATGGAAGTCACGTTCGCAGTAAGGTGCTCCCAACCGAAGCTGACCATCCGGATTCAGATACCGTTCCGGCAATCTCAGATCGTCATTGGATTCAATGATAAGGAGATCAGGAGCGATGCCTGGATCGAACTCAAATTGAAATGTAGTGCTGCGTGGGATGACAATGTAGTCGTACGGCTTGAAGGGAAGAACGCCGAGAGGTGTGAGTACGTTGCCACGTCCGTGATGCACGAAGATGACTTCGTCTGCTGAAGCATTGCGGAAGAGTTCCTTCTGCGAATCCGAAGGTCGACAGCGGCTGATGGTCACATCTTTATTGGTGAATAGAGGCAGCCTGCCGTTGATGACATCTCCCCTGGCGGGGATGTTCTTGCTCTTGAGATGGTGGTGTCTCAGCATTTCACTTTCAACGATTTCCAGAGGCATGATGCCTGCTGGTTCCACCTGGAGAACCCGAGTCGGTGGTCGCAAGTGATAGCAGATTGAATACGCTCGTTCAAAGCCAACAGTGGTGACTACTTCTTCGTAATAGATTCCTTCATTCTTGAAGCCTGGCGACGTACGGTGCTCAATGTGCCGTTTACGCGGAAAACTGCCACGTTGCAGATACTGGGGCATGAGAGAGGCTCCGGTGTAACAGCATCATTCTACACATTGTGAGAACGGGTTCCCAGTCTCCGGTTTTCAAGATGGCTGGCAAAGCGGTTTCTCCCTTCCTACGCTATGAGCAACGTTGCTCACTTCTCTGGAAGGATCTTATCATGCGTTTACTCGTCACTCTTGCACTTTGCTGCTTCTGCACTGCAGCACTCACGGCTCAGGATTGGGCCAAGCCTCGCCTGGAAAACTCTCCACGACACCTTGAATGGGTCAAGGTCAAGCATGGCAGCCGGACGCTCGACAGCTTCATTGCCTTCCCGGAAGTGAAGACCAAAGCGACAGCTGTGATCGTCATCCACGAGATCTTTGGATTGTCAGACTGGGTACGTGGAGTGACGGATCAACTGGCAGCTGAAGGCTACATTGCCATCGCACCTGATCTGCTCACCGGCATGGGGCCGAACGGCACTGGCAGCAAGGAACTGGGCAATGATGGTGCTCGTGGCGTAATCAGCAAACTACCTCCGGATCAGATCACCGCTGATTTGAATGCCTGCGTCGAATACTGCAAAAAGCTGGATGCCTGCAATGGCAAGGTCGTCGTGTGTGGCTTCTGCTGGGGTGGTGGTCAGACTTTCCGCTTCGCAAACAACAACAGCGAAGTGAAGGCATTCTTCCCCTTCTACGGCGGTGGCCCCACCAAAGAAGCTGACGCTGCCAATGTTAAAGCTCCGATCTATGGTTTCTTTGCTGCCAACGATGCACGCGTGAACGCTTCGCTTCCGAAAGCGAGTGAATTCCTCAAGGCTAAGGGCGTAACTTTTGAGTTCGTCACCTACGAAACTGGCGGGCACGGTTTCATGCGTGCTGGCGAAGATCCCAAGGGCAGCGAGGGAAATAAGAAAGCTCGAGCAGAAGCGTGGAAGCGCTGGCTGGAGTTGCTGAAGAAAGTGTAACGGTTGGAACAAGATCTCAACAATTCGTCCTGAAACTACCGTTTCACACAGGCGATACAGAAATTCGTTGTATCTGGACCGCCGGTTTTGAAAAATCGGCGGTAACGATGCAATGCGGATTGTAAAAAATTGCCTGTCTGGCGTTCCCGGTTCGTCCAAGTTAGTACATCTGCGGGGTGGCACCAGCGAGGCCTGTTCCAGTAGTCAGAGCAGCGATGAAGCTCCGCGAGCATGGCATCAAACACGGCTTGTCCGATACCATCTTTGCCAGTAGCGTCTAAATCACAGGTCAATACAATCAGCCCACCTTTCTTAACGACTCTACATAATTCCCTGACAGCAATATCTGGGTGAGGAGTGTGCTCTAAAGAACTCACCGAGCAGCCCACATCAAATGTAGCATCAGCGATCTGCAGCT
>CAYPJB010000093.1:0-12620 GCA_964410845.1 uncultured Bacteroidales bacterium
GGATTGCCATCATCGATGATGCTGAAACTGCCATCATCGCGTGCTGAACTGGTTGGAGCTGAGGGCATACCTGCATAGAGAGTTAACGGAATACCAAACAAGGCGTACAGATCCAACATTCGCGAGACTTCGATAAAATCTCTCAGCCTGCTGCCTCGATTTTTCCACCCGACAATACACTCCAGATTAAGTGCAGTCAGTTCCACTCGGCTGCGAAGCAATGCATCAGAGAAGACGAAAGCAGAATAATTTCTGTCACCTCGTGCCAGGTGCTCCGCCCAAGGCTGAGAGAGTGACACACAGAATCGGCCATCATGGTGGATCTGTTTAGCAGCGGAGAGCATCTGGGCATTCAACCAGATCTGGTCTTCATCATCGAGTCGCAGTTGTGTGTTGTCGTGAGCGTTAGCGGAGATGGTCCAGAACGCTATCTCATGACGATACCGAGTAAGACAGGCTTCAAGATAATCGAGACACAGGTTGGCTAAACTTTGCGCATCGCCTTTGTTGTTATCAAGCCAGTAAGGAAGTCGCAATGGTGTGAGATCGACGAGGGGCCCCCCTTCAATCTGCAATTTGTTCATCTTGGCCCATGAGATCAGATTGTCGTAAAGATCCCACTGATAGGATGATTCCCGTGGTTCGATGAGTCGCCAATTGAAGGGAATCCGAACAGCATTAAAGGTGGCAAGAAAGTGTTCTTCAGCGGCGCCTGTTGGTACAGAATCGATAGCGCAACTGAGGTAAAAAGGCAATTTGCCTTGTGCACCTTTGCGAGTAGCTAGCACCTGTTCGATGTATGAATCGATCAGTTGTTCGCCGGTTTCGATTCCAGACAGGAGCGCTTGTGTGCCTAGCCGGTCTGCATCTTCCAGTGAGTTAGGTTGACAGACAGTGTGAGCAAAAGCCAGGCTGGATTGTCGAAGTGATTTGAGCAGGTCTTCGGAAAGTGACAGGCCCAGGCTCTGCCAGTCGGCTGCCTGGTTACGGACTTGATTGACCTTGCCACGGGCAAGTTCTGTCAGCAGATGGTACGGCTCGGTTCGCTCACCCAGGGTGGCAGTTCCGGTGATAACGCGGTGTTGCTTCCCTGCCAGCCAGGAGCTGGAATTTTCAGAAAGCGATACTGGCCAGGGTAAGTAGAGTGACCCGCTTTCTGTCGGTTCCTTATCCACAGAATAGGTCTGATTGTCTACCCGACACTGTGTTGGCCAGGGCATGAAATCGGGCAAGGCGGCAATGTAACCGTCTTCCAAACCGCTGACGGTTCGCTGATCCAGCGCAGGCGGTATTTGAAAGCGGAGTTGTCCCATGGGCAACGAGTCTCAATTTAAGAGGCACACAGGCACCGCCTGAGCTACAGCTTTTGTGCTGAAGAAAACTTCCTCTCCGTCAAGAGAGTTTAGCAACTCTCCATTTGAAGACAAAGATCAAACAATACTTCAGAGAGAGGAACCTACCAGCGGTATTCCAGACCCAGATTGAGAGAAGAAAGCCAGAAGGTACTCAGGTTGTGGAAGCGTTCAGGCGTAGGTGGATTCCCGGCGTTGCCATTTAGGATATTGGGATTAATACGATTGTCGATTTGATCGCCTGGTCTCACGACATTGGTAATAGCCAAAAAGTTATAGCTGCAGGTCAATCGCCATCGTTCACCGAAATAGTAACCCACACCTACTTCGAATTCAGGCACGAAGCTGAAATCGATCTGAGTAACATTGCCGATGTTGCTGCTCTGGGCATAAATGCCACCACGAGTGGCGATTGCCTGAAATTGTGGAGGAGAAGCTGTTATCGTGTTGCCACTGATTTGCACGGTATTACGGTTAGCACCAAAGCCGAGCTTGCCATTCAAATCGAATGTCCAGCAACCAGCATACCACTGGGATCGAAGTCCCAGATTGAAACCGTGGAAGTTGTTGGATGTGCCGAAGTCGTCCCAGATCAAACGCTGGGTACCGAACTGTTGGCCAGGCTGAGGTTCTTCGGCCTGTTGGATATTGTTGAAAACAGCTTCATCGAGGTTGAGGAAACGGTATCCCCATGTCCAGTCCAGTCGGCGATTCGGCTGGCGAGTAATGTTGTGAAGATTGTTGAATTCAAATCCCTGCAATCTGCTGTGCGCACCGACATTAACGAGCCCCGAAATACGAACTAAATCGTTTAATTCTTCGTTGGCAATCGGGTAGGCGGAATTTTGATTGGCAAGTGAATCAATAAACGGTGAGGCCAGCAGTGGACCACCTGCTGAATCCACTCTTACGCCGGTAGTGCGATTAGCCAGGAAGAAGTAGCTTCCTTCCAGCCCCCATGCCTGGGACGGCTCCATCCAGAAGCCGGCCGTCATGCGACTACCGAGATGGGTTTCGAGATCGATATTGCCACCGTATAGGACGCGCGTGCCTTCGTTACCGATAATGCCACGCGAGGTTTGGGGAGTGCTGGTGGTTAATAAGGGCGGTGTGTTCGCTTCCTTGAACTTACCGAAGATCATTTCCGCCTTGAACCAGTAAGGATCTTCGATGTCGCTGGTCATCAAGTTGTTGGAAACGGGTGCGGAGTTGTCGTACCAACCGAGTGAGAAGGGGCGAGTAAGTATCTCTCCTAGCCCTGCCATACGCTCTGAAAACGAGGGTGAATAATCGCCTTCGTAGGCTCCTTCAGAAACAACAGTAGGACTGACGCCTGTGGTGCTTTCTTGAACAACAGTGGGCCTGGTTGCAGATTCGACGGATTTGCCCTGAACAGTTTTGTTGGATTCGTTCGAAGGAGGCACGATACGGCTCTCTTGTGCAGAGAGTAGCGAGATTGGCGCCACGCAACCGATCATTGCCAACCCCAGCCATGCACGACGTTTCATCGTCCATCTCCCCCATACGATACGAGGTCGCCTTCAATTCGGGCGATCCCGCCTCATCTGTTAAATCGGCTAATCTGTGCAGGAACTTGCCGGATTTTCTGAAGCAATCGATCATGCGGTGCGAAGCTGCGCAGACTGGCGGAATCTGGCGATTTCCATGACTTGCGACTCAAGATTCTTCTCTTGACCCGTATTACACTTTCTGGCATGGGGCGACTCTGGGGAAATCATCAGTTGATCGAAGATGGCAACGGGGGAATTATGTTGCCGGCCTCGACGAAGGATCGTCGATATCGCCGTACTGTCAGGTCGCCACGTTGGCGTGACCTCTGGCAGATTCCCTGCTTTTGTCTTGGGCTCTTTGCCTGTCTTGGAGCAACCTGGCACTTTCATGCTGCCAACTGGTTTGGCAGCCAGGATCAAAAGCAAGCACAACAGGTTCTCGACCTGCTCGACCAGGGCCGACTGACAGAAGCGCAACAACTGTACAGTGAACTCCAGCGATTGAAGCAACTGGATGATCCCATTCTTCAACCATACCTGGAAGGTAGTCTTTTACTGAAGGAAGCTCTCAAACAGTATCCCCTGCCATCTCGCAGTATCGAGGCACGCGATTCCTTTCTGAAAGCACGACAACTCTTCCAGCAGGTTCTCACTCAGCAAGCCAGGAATGTACCTCAGCGATTGCCCTACCGACTGGCACTGGCGGCTTTGGGTGCCAGCGAACTTTCTCCTGTTGCCCTGGACACCATCGAACAAACACTTGATGTCAATGTGATTGATCGAGCAGACGGGCTGGAACTATTAGCCAGACTTCGTCAGCAGCTTTCGCCACCAGATACGAATGGGGCACTGCGGGCTCTGAACATGCTGTTGAGTCTGTCGCAGGGAACAGCTTCCCCCAAACTGCTGTTATGGAAGGCTGATCTCCTGGCTCAACTCCATCGCTGGGCTGAAATCAATAAGACCGTAGCCAGCATTGCTCCGGAAGCAGTTGAATATTCGCAAGCGTTGCATTGGCAGGCCTTGGCTTCTTTTGAGCAGCAATACTGGGGCGAAGCGGTAAGACTGTGGGGAATGATTCCACCAAGAGAACTCAACACTCAGGCCTTGCTCTGTTTCGGTGAGGCGCAGCTACAGATAAAAAATCTACCTGAAGCCAGGCAACTTTGGGAAAGACTCTGGCGAGAGAATCTACAGTCACCAGAAGCGGTTGTCGCTCAATCCAGATTGGCCGAACTGGCTCAGCAGCAAGCACGCTGGCACGATGCCGTTCAGGCTATGACATCCCTGCTCACGACAAGAAAGGCAAGTGACTATCAAAGTCGATATCTCTCGCTGCAGCAACTAGGCAATAAGGTGAACATTCTGGCCACGCAATTGATTCAATTGCGACGCTGGGACGATCTACGTCGATTAGGCGAGGCAGCTTTGTCCTGGTCCTTTCAGGGGAAAGCCGAACACTGGCTGAGTCAAGCCTGGCATGGGATAGCGATACAGTCTGAGGCGACACCGGCTTCCAGCAAGGCATTTGGACTAGCTGCTGACTTTGCCTGGAAAGCTGCTCAGTCAGCTAAGGATGATGACAAGACGGTGTTGCTTCTCATGGCAGGGGAAGATGCCCTGAAAGGGCGAAATTTCCAGCAAGCGCAGAAGGCCTTTGGCGAACTACTCAGCTTGAACCCGGATTTGAAATATCGCCCTGCCGTGTTGATAGGACTGGCCGATACGCTTACAGAACAGAAGCAATATCTGTTCGCTGCTGATCGTTTGCGGGAAGCCTTGCTGATTGCAGGAAATCATGAAGCCAGCGCTCGTCTGAAACTGGCCCATGTACTGCTCCTGATTGATAAACACAGCGTGGAGGCTGGCAAACAACTGGAGCAAGCCGCTGCGCTGGTGATTCGACCGGATAGCGGAGCGGAAGCCAGGACTGCGTGTCACCAATGGGCAACCTACCTGGCCGGGGAGTACTTTGAACGACGGAACAGCCAGATTTTCCCCGCTCGTGATGCATGCGAGCGAGCGTTGAAACTGGTGCCTCAGCACCCTCTCGCAGCCCAGACGAAATACCTGCTGGCCGAGCTTCAATTGGCCGAAGCCAAGCTGATTATGGATGTTATCAAGACAGCCAGCTATGAAGAAGTGCAGGAGAAACAGTTGCAACTCTGGCAAGCCTGCCAGTACTTTCAGCAATCAGCTGAGGAATTGCGTCAACCTGCTGCGATCGTATCCTCCATGCAGAACAAGGACACCTTTATTCGCGGTGCTCGTTTCGGTCAGGCAGAATGCTGGTTCCTACTTGGTTCATTGCGTCCCGTAACTGTTGCGAGCATTCCATCAGCAGAAGTCTGTTGGCAACGTGCGGCAGAGATCTATCAGACATTGATTGATACCTCGTCGCATCGTGTTGAAAAATTGCATGCTTACTGGAGACTCAGTCAGTGTCAGGAGAAGCGAGGTCTCTTTGCTGAGATGAGAGAAACTTTGAGCGATGCCGCTCAGCAACTTCAAAGCATGAATGATACAGAGTTATTAGTGCCATCAAGATTTACGGCATTATCGCGTAGTCAGTGGGAAGCATATCTGAAACAACCGACGCTCACTGACCGAGGCTCGCCATGATGCACTCGGACGCGGCCCTAGCCAGCATGACAAGCGATACCTGGCAACTGGATGTGGAAGCACCACTGGAACTTGTGCAGGACGTGGCAGTTGAAGAAGCAGCGCCTGAGCCTGCCGCCGGCTCATCACGACCTGAAGAAGTGACTCCACCACCGCTGCCACGTATTATAGAGTCGCTCTTTTTTGCATCGAATGAGCCGCTCAACGTCGATAAGCTTGGCAAGATCATTCGGGGCATTTCTGCTGCAGAGATCAGCACCATCGTGGCTGACCTTAATCAGCATTACAAGAAGTTTGGTTGTCCGTACCACATTCAATTGCTTCCCACGGGGTATCGCATGGCTTTGCGAGCCAGGTATCGACCCATTTTGGAGAACCTTTTTGGCGGTGTGAAAGAAGTACGCTTTTCGCAACTGGCTATCGAAACCCTTGCCATCGTCGCTTACCGACAGCCAATCACAGCTACGGAAATAGAAGTGATTCTTGGACAGGAATGTACTGTGCCTCTTCGCCAACTCATCCGCCGTGGCATGGTGCAAATGCAAAGCAAAAATGAGCAGCAAGAAGCCCTGTACGGTACCACGCCTCGCTTTCTCGAGTTCTTCCAACTGAACAAGGTTGATGACTTGCCCCGTGCAGACGATCTGGAACGATTGTAAACTCGTTACATTCGAAATGACTGGCATCTCAATATCTGTTTCCCATTCATGTCGAGAATATTCAGCCTGAAGCTGGATTTTCATCGTAGTATTCTGGGGTGACTACGTTTGGGTGATTTGCATGCTTCGATCGGTGACCAGTCTGCCACGCTTGCCAGTTCGTCCTAAAGATGGCCACAAAGGCACCTTTGGGAAGGTGGTGATTATTGCAGGCAGTGTCGGTATGAGTGGTGCTGCGGTGCTCACGGGCATGGGAGCAATACGAAGCGGTGCTGGCCTGGTGCATATCGCTTGCCCGGAACCAATACAGTCTATCGTCGCAGCTGCAAACCCGTGCTATCTCACCACGGGCCTGCCTGCCACTTCAAAAGGCATGCTTTCAGCATCAGCAGTTGAAAGCTTGTTGCCTCTGCTGGCAACTGCGAAGGCTGTTGCATTCGGTCCAGGACTGGGCAAGTCGGAAGAGATCGTGAAATTGCTGGATGCCTTGCTTCGGCAATATGAAGGACAATGGGTGATCGATGCAGATGGCCTGCATGCTCTCACGCTGCTTCGAGTACAAGGTTTACTGACCGAGCGCAAGCTGCCACTGATATGTACGCCGCATCCAGGTGAACTAGGGCAGATGTTAAGCCAACCCACCAGCGTCATTCAGAGCGACCGCAAGGCACAAGCGGTGCGCTATGTCACTGAACACAAAGTCGTGCTCGCTCTCAAAGGGCACGGCACGGTCGTCACTGATGGGCAACGGGTCTATGTGAACAATACTGGCAATCCTGGTATGGCCAAGGGGGGCAGCGGTGATGTCCTCACCGGGGTGATCTCTGCGCTAGCAGCACAAGGTATGCAACCACTGGAAGCCACCCAGGCTGGAGTTTACCTGCATGGCATGGCTGGTGATCTCGCCAGCGCAGCCATTGGAGAAGTAGGCATGCTGCCAACGGACATCGTGGAAGCGTTGCCGCTGGCATTCAAGAAGTATGTGCCGACAAATTAATGCAACTACACTTTCGCAGCCAGTACCTCCAGCGCCTTCTTCTTCAGTTTCTGCAAATCCAGCTTGCCACTCCCCAGAACCGGCATTTCTTCCACTTTGTAGTAGTGCCGCTCATCAGGCAACCACAAATTCGGCATGCCAACTTTGGTTAACTTGTCTTGCACCTCGCTGAGCACCATATTCTCGTAATCGACGTAGAGAACGACCAACTTCTCTCCCTTCTTGGCGTCAGGCACACCGACGACGGCGAAGACACGATCAGCGGTATTGAGAATATTGTGCAGTTCATCTTCCACGCGAACATGCGGAACCATTTCGCCTGCGACCTTGCTGAACCGAGAGAGGCGATCTGTGATGGTAATGAATCCATCGTGGTCAAGCTTGGCGATGTCGCCTGTCACATACCACTTGTTTTCCCGCATAACCGATTTGGTAAGCTCGGCCTTGCCCAGGTAGCCTTGCATCACGTTTGGACCATAAACGAGCAACATGCCAGGCTGTTCCGGAGGCAATTCGACTTCCGTATCAGGGTCGACAATCTTCACAGCAATGCCAGGAAAAGGATGGCCGATCGTCCCGGGCTTGGAACCTACCTGATGCACGCCACCGAGATCAGCATCGTTGATGTTGGCTGAAACGGCAGGTGCCAGTTCCGTTGTTCCGTAGCCTTCTTTAGGTTCGATATCGAACTTGGCTTTGAACTCTTCACGTACCGAGCAAGGCAGCTTCTCCGCACCGGTAATGAGCAGACGCAAACTGGCGAAGTCTGCCTTTTCGCAGCGTCGTAGATAGAAACGCAGGAAGGTCGGTGTTGCGGCGAAGATGGTTCCGCCGAACTCGCGGCAGGCATCCCCTACTTCCTTCGCTTGACGGGGGTCCGGGAAGCAGATAGCCGATGCGCCAGTACAGAGTGGCAACCAGAAACAGACAGTGTAACCAAAGCTATGAAATAGTGGCAGCACCGAGAGCAAACGATCTGTGGAATGTACATCGATCGCCTGCGAGACTGATTCCACATTGGCAATGATGTTGTGATGACTGAGCATCACGCCTTTTGGTTCGCCCGTACTACCACTGGAAAAGATAACCGTAGCCAGGTCATCAATCTTATGACTGCCTAACCCCAGGTAGACGTACTCAATAATAATCCGTGGCAACAGCAATAAAGCGAGGAAGGTACGTAGTCGAGTGTACTTGGTGATGTGCGGAGCAAAGTCTTCGAGTTCGATAATGGTAACGTCAGGCCCGAATTCAAATGGCAGCTTATCTTCGATCTTCTTGCGAAAGAGTCTGCTGGTAATGACATGCTTGATATTGCACTGCTTGATGGACGAGACGACGGAATCCAGCGATGCGGTGTAGTTGAGATTCACGGCCGTCTTGCCCAGCAGGCTCACCGCAATGTTAGCAACACAGCCGCCTACCACGGTTGGCAGCAACAGGCCGACCATGGGTGTTTCACCAACTTTTTGTTTGATGAGACGAGAAAGGCAGACAGCCCCGGTCAGCGTTTCGATGTAGTTGAGTTTACGTCCCGTCTTTCCAGGCTCCATCAGGCATTTACGGAAACGATGCTTGCAGACCCTTTTGACAAACTCACGGTGTACGGGCTTGTGTTCATCGCGACGAAGGTTGAACGAGTCTGCCACCAGTTCCTGGATATGCTGACGCACTTTCCATGATGGAGTTGTCGCAGGCATCTCTTTGCCGAAAACGAGCGTGATCGGGTAGCGCCATTTCATGGGCCACTTCTTGTAGAGTTTGCCAAAACGATAGCTGAAAATACTGCCCCAGAGTCGATCGATGCCGACAGGAATGATTGGAGCATGGGCCTTCTTGAGAATATGCTCCATGCCCCGTTTGAAAGGCATCATGTTGCCATTGCGACAGATCGCGCCTTCCGGGAAGATGCCAACTAGATCGCCAGCGGCTAACGCTTCCTGTGCCAGTTTGAGTGATGCAATAAGATCGCGTGCTCCACCATCTTCAGCAATGGGAATACAGTTGCCAAGTTTCAGGAGCCAGCCAAGTCTGGATCGATGGACGTACGGTGCCCATACTAGAAACCGAACCCTGCGTGGAATCATCATGTACAGGAAAAAGCCGTCGAGCATGCTGATGTGATTGGCAACGATCAATGCAGGACCAGTTCGTGGAATGTTCTCCAATCCAACAACTCTGGTGCGGTAGATGAGTTTCATCAATACCCAGCAAATGCCAAAGATGATGTGATGCAGAATCAGGCCGAAAAAACTATGACGAGGCAACGTGGAAGATGCAGTCTGATCGGGGCGAGCGGTCATGTGATACTACCGTCGGGATTGCTGGATGATTGCAATCACCATAGCAGAGAGTGAGCATATCTTCCACCTCTACTCTCTACTATCTGGACTAATCAAATGTTTCGCATTGTTGCAATAGGATGTCTGCGGTTTTGTAACTGGGCCAGTTCTGTCCACCAAGCATGGAAAGGTATTGCTGACGAGGTATGGGCATCCGTGTTGGGTCATTTCACAAGTCTCCAGGAGTAGAACCCGAGTTGTGGATTCAACTACATTCCTGGGCTTGCAGCACCAATCACCACGTGACGATCGTCAGTCCGTATACTTCTCGTTTCTTTATTGGCCAGGCTTGCCGAGGATGCGGCTTAATATCCCACTTCGACGAGGAGTGTCCTCACCTTCCGGAGCCTTGCGGTTCAGGGCAGGAAGTGCAGGCAGGGTAGGGATGTTCGTGGGAGCCTTGGCATTGGGGTTCAAGATGGCAGCGCCTTGATCCCCACGTAATTCATCGCGAAGTCTTCGGAGAGGAGACATGTCAGACTGAGTCTTTTCGATGGCATCAAGCTTGTGCTTCAGATCAGACTTCGTCCGCTGGAGTTCATTGCGTTCACGAGCGATTTCCGCCCGTTCACGAGCCATGCTCAATTCCAGTTGACGAAACTGATTTTCCATCGCCATACGATCTTCGTCCATCGTGGCCCGTTCACGTTCCAGTTCTGCATGCAAGGCAATCAGTTCTTCTTCAGAAACGGAAGAGTTGGTCTTGGCACGCAGTTCCTTGACAGTTTCTTCTAGATCGCGAATCTGTTCTGACTTCTCTTCAATAATTTTCTCGTTGTCTGAATCCCGCTTCTGCACTTTGATGGCTTCTTCTTCCAGTTGATTGATGCGACGGCGTGCTTCATCAAGCAACTGCTTGAACCTGTTCACATCCGAACGAAGACGAGCCATTTCTTCGGTGTCAGGTTGATCGCTATTGATGTTGCCTTTGGTATCCGAATTACCAACTGTAGATTGAATACGCTGCAACCGGGCTTCAAATTCGTCCTCTGACTCCCACTTCCCGGTATTTTTAGGTGCATCCAGCATGATTGATGATGAAGACATACAGCATTCCTGTTAAGGCGATTACAGGCAGACAAACTAGTATAACTCGCAATTCAGGATAGTCAGGCCGTCAGCATCACTTTTTTGCTTCCACCTGAGCCACGCTTTTCCCAAGATACTCTTTCATGTCTTCGTTCAGCCAACGCAATGCAGACTTCTGATCCTTAAGAAAAGCGTCCCAGAACGCCAGACTACACTGTTTGATCTGCTTCTGAAACTGCAAGTCCGCTTCCTTCTCAGCTGAACTCGCACGTGCCATTCTACCAGAGAAGATCATGTGATCGCCATCCTGAAAATTGATGTACCACTGTGGGCAACCAGTAATCTGGTCAAATGGGACTCGTCTATCCGATGCTTTTGTCTCGCCAATCGGACTATTGTCTTTGGTACCGGTCATGTGCATGGTCGGTAGTTTAACCCTGGAATAAGCTCGATTACGAAACGCTGCTACGGGTACTGGAGCAGACATCGGCAGCAGGGCTTTCACCCGATTATCATGAGAGTTCATACCGGGCCCAAGCAATTGTCCACCAATGAGTAGCGTTGTCTGGGCACCGAAGGAATGACCACCAATGCCAACGGAATCCAGTTTCATTCGATTATTCAGCTTTGGATGAGTCTTGTTGAGATCAACGAGTTGATCCAGAACGAAGGATACATCCTTGGGTCGCTCCATGGCGTTTTTGGCATTACCTGCACTTCGAAGAGCCTGCATGCCTCCATCTCGAAGAACGGCACTGTCAGAACCACGGTGCTGTATGTGAACCACGATGTAGCCATGGCTGGCCCAGAACTTGCCGAGGTGAGCGTAAGCGTCACGGTTACCACCCAGGCCGTGCGACCAGATGATGAGAGGATGTGCAGTGTTTGATTCTTTCGGATAATAAATGCGTATAGGAACTTCTCGATCGCGATGACTATCTTTCAGATCGAGGACGAAGCTATCAACTATCATCGAACCGGGATCAGCTTGATACTGCTTTGGTTCCTGGCCATTTGTCACGCTGAACAGTATCAGCCAGCAAAGTGCCTGTATGGATCGCATAGCTTCTTACCACGAAAAAAGACGACAGAGCATGGCCCCGTCGTCTTTGAACCCCAAAGTCTTATGGAAGTATTGTTACTTCTCATCAATCACTGAAAGAGCCTTGAAGGGAGTGCCCTCAACATATTCCAGGAATGCCCCACCACCTGTGGAAACGTGGGTCATTTTGGTATCGAGCCCGAAAGCTTCGACAGCCTCCGCCGTTTCGCCACCACCCACGATGGTAGTGCCTTTGCACTGTGTCATGGCTTGGGCGATCGATTTGGTACCGTTAGCAAATGGTTCATCCTCGAATTTGCCCAGTGGGCCGTTCCAGACAACCGTGCCTGCATTTTTGATGAGATCACTGTAAGCAGCGATGGTCCTGGGGCCGATATCCATGCCGAAGGCACCTGCGGGAATCTGGCCTTCGACAACAGTCGTTTTGGCTGATGCATCGGGTTTATCTGCGGTGAGATGATCGACAGGGAGAACAATCTTGTCACCACCGAGAGTCAGCAACTCCCTGGCGAGATCAACTTTATCAGCTTCAGCCTTGCTGTTACCAGTCGTCAGTCCCTTGGCCAGCATGAACGTGTAAGTCATAGCACCGCCAATCACGAGCTTATCGACTCGTTGAAGCATGCTCTTGATAAAACCCATCTTGTCGGAAACCTTGGCTCCACCCATCACGCCAATGACAGGTCGAGGCGGGTTGCTGAGCAATTGGCCAAGAATGTCGAGTTCCTTGGCAACGAGGAAGCCGACTACGCGAGGCTTGCCTGCCATCGCTGCGGGAACAGCGTACATCGAAGCATCGGTGCGGTGACAGGTGCCAAAGGCATCATTCACGTAGATGTCGCCCAATACCGCCAGTTCTTTGGCGAAGGCTTCATCACCTTTCTGTTCACCGGGGTGGAAACGGAGATTTTCCAGCACCAGTACATCACCCGGCTTCAAAGAGTTGACTGCTGCACTCACATCGGCCCCAACAACGTTAGCTACCTTCTTAACAGGTTTCTTCAGAAGTTCTCCCAGGCGGACAGCGACTTTGTCCATCTTGAAA
>CAYPJB010000094.1:0-12607 GCA_964410845.1 uncultured Bacteroidales bacterium
CTGAACGAATCTTGCGCTCATCAGATCGACTGACCCGCCCGCTGGGTGTGTTGATGATCAGTGCCACTTCGCCATTCTGTAACAGATCCAGCAGATTGGGCCTGCCAGTGCTGATCTTGTTAATTTCCCGGCATGCGACTCCCGCCGCTTGCAGGACTTTCAGCGTACCTGCTGTTGCTACCAGCTCATACCCGAGTTTGACGAAAGTATGACCAATGGGAGCGATCTCCCCCTTTTCCCGATCTGCCACGCTGATGAAGATCAGGCCACTCCGGGGAAGTGGATTATTCGATGCAAGTTGCGTCTTGGCGAAGGCCATTGCAAAGTCATCGTCGATACCCATGACCTCGCCTGTCGACTTCATTTCCGGCCCCAGGATGATGTCGACACCGGGGAACTTGTTGAACGGAAAGACGCTTTCCTTCACCGAGTAATACTTGGGAGTGATTTCCCTGGTTACCCCAAGTTCCGGTAGCGTTTTCCCGACCATGATCAGTGAAGCGATCTTGGGCATCGGCAATCCGATTGCCTTGGAAACAAATGGTGATGTTCGACTGGCTCGTGGGTTGACCTCGAGAATATAGACGACAGGTTTTTCCTTGTTGTCGACGTTGTTGCCGAACGCTTTGAAGTTCGCGACAGCAAATTGGACATTCATCAGCCCCTTGACGTTGAGAGCTAATGCCAGTTTGCGTGTCTGTTGTTTGATCTCTTCAACGATTTCAGCTGTCAGACTGTAAGGGGGCAGCACGCAGGCAGAGTCGCCAGAGTGAATGCCTGCTTCTTCGATGTGCTGCATCACTCCGCCGACGAAGACATTCTTGCCATCCGCCAGGCAGTCAACATCGACTTCGATGGCATTATCAAGGAAGCGATCGATCAGGATCGGCTTGCCCGGTGAGACATCGACAGCTTTCGACACATACCGTTCGAGATCTGTCTCATCCCCGACGATCTCCATGGCACGGCCACCCAGCACATAACTCGGGCGAACCAGTACAGGGAACCCGATTCGCTGCGCCGTTCGAATGGCGCTTTCGACATCGTAGGCAATACCGCTAGGTGGCTGTTTGAGCCCGAGTTCATCGATAAGAGCAGAGAAACGTTCACGGTCTTCTGCAATGTCGATGCTGTCAACACTGGTGCCAATAATGGGGGCATGGTTCGTTTCGAGCGCTTTTGCCAGGTTGAGTGGCGTTTGTCCACCAAACTGCACGATGATTCCATCAGGCTTCACTTCATCGATGATGTGCAGCACATCTTCGGACGTGAGCGGCTCGAAGAAGAGCATATCGCTGGTGTCGTAATCGGTCGAGACCGTCTCCGGGTTTGAGTTGACCATGATGGTCTCGTACCCGGCATCTTTCAAGGCAAACGAAGCCTGACAACAACAGTAGTCGAACTCGATACCCTGGCCGATACGGTTGGGGCCGCCACCGAGGATCATGATCCGCTTTTTGCTGCCCTTGGGCTTTACCTCGTTCTCGTTCATCGTCTCCGTGCCATGCTGCTTGGGCGGAGCATCGTAGGTAGAGTAATAGTAAGGGGTGTAAGCCTCAAACTCAGCGGCACAGGTATCTACCAGCTTGTAACTCGGCACGATGCCAAAGTGCTTGCGGCGACGCTTGACTTCACTCTCACTGACATTCCAGATGTTGCAAAGCTGACGATCCGAAAAACCAAACTGCTTGGCTTGTCGCATCACCAGGTCGCTCACTTCATCCAGGCTGGTATACTGGCGAAGTTCTTCCTCAAACTGCACGATATCGGCGATGTGATTGAGGAACCAGGGATCAATCCTGGTTCGTTTGTGAATGTCAGCAATCGTCATTCCCGCTTTCAGGGCATAGCGCAGGAACCAGATGCGTTCGCAATTGGGAGTGGCCAGTTTTTGCTCGATCTCTTCACGGTTGGGGTGCTTGGTAGTGCCCCAGCGATCCATACGGTCGCAACCCAGGCCGAAGTGACCGGTTTCCAGGCCTCGCAGCGCCTTTTGTAATGATTCTTTGAATGTGCGGCCGATGGCCATGGTCTCGCCGACCGACTTCATCTGCGTTGTCAGGGTGGCATCGGCGTCGGGGAATTTCTCAAACGCCCAGCGTGGAATCTTCGTGACTACGTAATCGATGGTCGGTTCGAAACAGGCAGGCGTTTCGCGGGTAATGTCGTTCTTCAGTTCATCGAGCCGATAGCCAACAGCGAGTTTGGCTGCGATCTTGGCAATGGGGAAGCCTGTTGCCTTTGAAGCCAGGGCTGAACTGCGGCTGACGCGAGGGTTCATCTCGATCACGATCATGCGACCGTTTTCGGGGTTGATGGAAAACTGGATATTCGATCCGCCTGTTTCGACGCCAATCTCACGGATGACCCTGATCGCTGCGTCTCGCATCCGCTGGTATTCTTTGTCTGTCAGAGTCTGGGCAGGGGCGACGGTGATGCTGTCGCCGGTGTGGATACCCATCGGATCGAGATTTTCGATGGAGCAGATGATGACCACATTGTCGGCATGGTCACGCATGACTTCCAGTTCATATTCTTTCCAGCCCAGACACGATTCTTCCACAAGCACGCTTCGTACTGGGCTGAGGTCGAGGCCACGAGCAATCATTTCGAAGAATTCAGTGCGGTTGTAAGCGATGCCACCACCGGTGCCGCCCAGGGTGAAACTGGGACGCAGGATGCAAGGCAAACCAACGAGGTCAAGCACATCTCTTGCTTCTTCCATGTTGTGTATCTGCTTGCTCTTCGGCAGATCAAGGCCGATTTTCTGCATTGCTTCCTTGAATGCCAGTCGATCTTCGGCTTTGTGGATGGCTTCCGGTTTGGCACCGATCATCTCTACGCCGTATTCCTTGAGGATCCCTTTCTGATGCAATGTCATGGCCGTGTTCAGGCCAGTCTGTCCACCCAGGGTGGGAAGCAAGGCATCAGGCCGTTCGACACGGATAATCTCGGCGACATATTCCCATGTAATGGGTTCAATGTACGTGCTGTCCGCCATTTCCGGATCGGTCATGATGGTGGCGGGATTACTATTGACGAGGACGACCTGGTAGCCTTCTTCGCGAAGAGCTTTGCACGCCTGGGTACCGCTGTAATCAAATTCACAAGCTTGGCCGATGATGATTGGACCAGAACCAATAATCAGAATCTTCTTCAGGTCGGTACGTTTCGGCATCTGTGGGTCCTGAGTTAATGGGCTGATGCAGGCATGCTGCTACAGCAGGAACGAACTTCCTTTGTGCTGTCGTTTTGGTTAATCGGGGCGCCTGGGAGAACAGGCTATCTGCTTAATTCATGAATACGAAAAGCAGGTAGGAAGGAAACTTGGGTAAGGTTATTCTCGCTGACTTAAGATTGTTTCCCGACTGCTTCACAAGTGAATCAAGCGTATTGATCGTAGAGGCAACGATTGAAATTCAGTCAAGCTAGGTAGATTTGAGGCGTTTTGAGAAGGTGTTGGCAATCCCTGTGATGGTTCGCTTAGTTAAACGTGTAGAGTTGTTTGATTCTGACTCTTTGCTTTTTCCGATAAAGAAATCATGCGTCAATTGTTCTACTTATTGTTGTTTGTCGTATCAGGTTGTGCGAGTTTTCCAACAGCCTTTGATACCGATTCAGTCATGCACCAGGTGCATGAACGGCTAGGCACTGGCAATGTTGTCAATCAACCAATCGTTCCGCAGGAATTCACAGCGCAGAATCCTCTGAACGAAGATCATGCGGTGCTTCTGGCTCTGTGGAATAATGCGGCTTTTCAGGAAGCCTTGGTGGACTTGCAACTGACCCGGGCCGATCTGCTGCAAGCAGGCTTGTTACCTAACCCGGAAGTCGTCTACTTCTTTCACGTGCCGGACAAGCCATTCAAGTATGCTGCTGAGTTTCCTATCGAAGCTCTATGGTTGCGTCCTCTTCGTCTGAAGGCGGCTGCTGCAGAAAATACCCGCTCTTGTGAGCGATTGACACAACTGGCATTAGATCTGATTCGTGATACTCGACAAGCTTATGCTGATCTAGTGCTGGCCAGGGAACGAGTACGCGTAGCTGAAGAAGCTGTCAAGTTACGAGTGCGTATTGCTGATCTTGCAGAGGCACGTCTTAAGGCAGGTGATATCAGCAAGCAGGAAACAGCTACAGCCAGTATTGATGCACAACTAGCACGACAGGATGCCATCCGGATTGGAGTTGAAGTTCCGGTTGCTGAAGAGAGGCTGAAAAACCTGATGGGGATTCCAGAACTCACTTCTGCTTTGCCAGTAGTGCCACGTTCTGTCACTCTTTCACAGGAATGGAAGATAGATGATTTAGTCAGTGAAGCATGCACCAGTCGACCGGATTTACTAGCAACAGAACTCGCTGTACAGGCTGCCGACGAACGATTACGACTAGCCAGGACCAGTTGGTTCAGGTTTCTGGGAGTTCTCGATGCCAGCAGCGGTCGAGATACTGGTCACGAATTTGGTCCGGCCTTCCGCATCACGTTGCCACTCTTTAACCACAACCAGGGAGCTATCGCACGGGCTGAAGCGGAACGGGAATTACTGAATCGTCGACTGACCACTATTCGTTACCAGATTATCACTGAAACTCGTCAAGCATTCGTTCGCTATCAGCAGACAGATAAGGAACTCACAACGTTACGCAAGGTACTGCAACCAGAGGTGGAAGCTGCCATCAAGCGTTCCGAAAAGGCATTTGAAGCGGGGAATGCTTCGTACCTGATCGTGCTGGAAACCACTCGTCAACTCATTGATACATATAATAGGGATGCCCAATTGGTGGCTGAACGTCAAAGGGCTTGGGCAGAGCTTGAACGCTGCGTGGGTCGGCGACTAACCCCTCCAGAAACCTCTTCTACACCCTGAGTAGCTTCATGAGTTATCGAAGCGGCGTGGTTACCGGATGCGTTCTTACACTACTGCTTGTAGCTGGCTCGTACACGGGCTGGTATCTGCTGAACCATCAGGCGACTGCTACACAAAAATCCGCACCTCCGCCTATTCCGGCCATTGTTGCGAAGCCACTCAAGGAAGAATTGATCAACACAATTACCTTGACGGCGGAAGCTGAGCAGCGTTTGGATTTACGCACTGCCAAGGTCCAGCGTCAAGCCATACGTCGACAGCGAACGTATGGTGGCGAAGTCACGATTCCTGTCGGCCAGACATTGATTGTCTCAGCACCGCTTGGCGGTCTGTTGCGTGCTGCTAGTGCAGGCTTGCCACTGCCGGGCCAAACCGTCCAGCAAGGTCAGCCGATGTTTGAGCTTCTCGCACTCCTCACTCCAGAAGGACGAGCTAACCTGGCTACTGCCAAGGTTGATGCTGATGGCCAGGTAAGAAACGCTGAGACACAACTGGAAGCCACCACAATTGCATTGAACCGAGCCAAAGAACTACTCAAAAGTGAAGCAGGCAGCAAGCGACAGGTGGATGAAGCACAGGCTCAAGTGGATCTTGCCCGAAAGTCACTCGAAGCAGTCTCTGCCCGGCGCGACCTGTTATCCAAGGTAATCGGTGAGGTGGATAAAGGCACCGCGGCACCAATCATCATCGATGCACCTGTCACAGGCATTTTGCGCAACATCAATGTGAGGGCTGGGCAGAACATCCCCGCCGGAGCACCGCTTTTTGAAGTTTTCGATCCATCGCGAGTCTGGGTACGAGTGCCGGTTTATGTAGGCGATTTAAAGGACCTGGATATCACAGCAACAGCCACCATTACCACGCTAACGGCTGCATCAGGTACCACGGGGCAATCAGCCAGCCCGGTGGCTGCGCCGCCATCCGCCAATGCTGTTGCTGGGACAGTTGATCTCTATTACGAACTGGATAATAGAAACAGCAAATTCAGTCCATCGCATCGGGTGGGTGTCGCCTTACTTCAGAAAGACAGTGCAGAAAGCCTGACAATTCCCTGGGTCGCGGTGGTGCATGATATCCATGGTGGCACCTGGGTTTATGAACGAATTGCAGATCACACCTATGTGCGTAGACGGGTGGTAGTCAAATTTGTCAACGATGCTACTGCGGTGCTCGCCAGTGGGCCAGATGTGGGAGCCAACATTGTTACTGCTGGAGCAGCGGAGCTTTTTGGCACTGAGACAGGGTTCAGCAAATAACGAGATCAACGAATGCTTTCCAGGCTTATCGAGACTTCCGTACGGTTGCGAGTGGTAGTTCTTGTTGGCTGCGTTGTTCTCTTGATCGTTGGTTCACGCGCTATCCGACACGCCCCTCTTGATGTCTTCCCTGAGTTCGCTCCACCTGTTGTGGAAGTGCAGACTGAAGCACCAGGATTGTCTACCGAAGAGGTCGAAAGCCTGGTCACTGTTCCCATCGAAAACGCACTTAATGGCATTCCACACGTTCAAACGCTGCGGTCTAAATCCGTGCTGGGTCTGTCGCAAGTCGTCATGATCCTGGAGCAGGGAGCCGATCCCCTCAAAGTCAGACAGATGGTTCAGGAACGGGTGACAGCAGAAGCTAGGCAACTGCCAGCAATTGCCAGACCCCCTGTGATTCTTCAACCGCTCTCGTCCACCAGCCGTGTGATGAAAATTGGTCTCTGGTCGAGCAAGTTGTCGCAGCGAGATCTCACAGAACTGGTCATGTGGACCATTCGCCCCAAGCTGATGAGCGTGCAAGGCGTTGCCAATGTGGCTGTGTGGGGCCAGCGTGATAAGCAATTTCAGGTGCTTATCGACCCAGATCGCCTGCGAGCCAACAACATTACACTGGATGCCGTACAGAAAGCCGCCAGCGACGCTACCGTACTGGAAGCGGGTGGCTTCGTTGATACGCCCAATCAACGATTGGCAATCAGACAATTGTCCCCGATCCGTGAAGCAGATGACCTGGCACGGACAGTCGTTGATTTCAAGGCTGGCGCCCCGATTCGTTTGGGGGATGTAACGGAAGTCACCATTGGTTCGCCTGCACCTATTGGTGATGCCATCATCAATGATCAGCCTGGCATACTCCTTATTGTGGAAAAACAGCCAGAGGCCAACACTTTGGAATTGAGCAGGCAGGTCGATGCAGCTCTCGAAGCGCTCAAGCCCGGACTCAAGGATGTTGAGATTGATCCAACTATCTTTCGGCCTGCCACGTTTATTGAACGAGCGCTGGAAAACCTCACTCATGCCCTGGGCATTGGCTGTGCTCTCGTGGTGGTCATTCTCCTGATGTTTCTCTTCGACTGGCGTACAGCTCTCATCAGTCTGACCGCTATCCCGCTGTCGCTGGCAGCAGCACTGCTGCTCTTCACCTGGTTTGGTGCCACCATCAATACGATGGTTCTGGCGGGGCTGGTCATTGCCCTGGGTGAAGTAGTAGACGATGCGATTATCGATGTTGAAAACATCGCTCGCCGGCTGAAACTGAATCGACAACTGCCTACACCCAAATCCAACTTCAGGGTGGTGATTGATGCATCACTCGAAGTACGTTCAGCTGTAGTCTACGCCAGCCTGATTGTCGTGTTAGTCTTTCTGCCCATCTTCTTTCTGGATGGCCTGGCAGGAGCCTTCTTTCGCCCCCTGGCCTTGGCTTACGTTGCAGCCATCATGGCTTCGCTTTTGGTTGCACTCACGGTAACGCCAGCACTCTCATATATGTTTCTCACAGGTCGCAGCCACTCCGCTGAAGATGCGCCTCTGACGAAAATACTCAAGCGTTTGTATCGGCTGATCCTCCCACCGTTCCTCCAGCGTCCTTATTTGGCCTTGCTGACTTTAATCATCGCTTTTGTTCTGACCGCACTGGCAGCCACGCGACTAGGCCAGGAGTTTCTCCCCAACTTTCAGGAAACCGATTTCCTGATGCACTTTGTCGAGAAGCCCGGTACCTCGATCGAGGCCATGCAACGGGTGACTATCGAAGCCAGCAAAGCTCTTCGAGCAGTTCCGGGCGTCCGTAATTTTGGCTCGCACATTGGCCGTGCCGAAGTAGCTGACGAACCGGTTGGGCCCAATTTCACGGAACTCTGGATCAGCATTGATCCAAATGCAGATTACGCCTCGACAATCAAGAAAGTCGAAGCCATCGTCTATGGCTTTCCAGGCCTCTATCGCGATTTGCTCACCTTCCTGCGAGAACGCATCAAGGAAGTGCTGACTGGTTCATCGGCTACTATCGTTGTCAGGCTTTATGGCCCTGATCAAGCTATGCTGCGTGAGAAAGCCAAGTTCGTGGAAGCAGCGATGAAAGAGACGTCTGGGGTCATCAATCTGAAAATCGAACCGCAGGTAGTGATCCCGCAGATTGAAGTTCGCCTTCGCCCGGAGGCAGCTGAGCGTTTTGGATTAACCGCAGGGCATGTGCGTCGTGCTTCTACCACGTTGCTCAAAGGCGCGAAGGTGGGTGAAGTTTATGAAGGACAGAAAAAGTTTGCGGTAGTTGTCTGGGGAGTACCTTCGGTGAGGAATGATCTGTCTGCTGTGCGAGCCCTTCCCATTGATACGCCGACTGGAGTTCAGGTGCGTCTGGGGGATGTCGCTGACGTAGCCATCGTCCCCGCAGCCAATGAAATCAAGCGGGAGAATGGTTCACGCCGGCTCGATGTCACGTGCAATGTCAAGGATCGAGACCTGGGAGCGGTAGCTAGTGAGATCGAAAACAAGGTGAAAGCCATTCCCTTTGATAGGGAATATCACCCGGAGTTTCTGGGGGAGTACGCCGCTCGACAGGAATCCACCCGCAAGCTTTATGCCCTGGCAGCACTGGCACTTGTTGGCATCGTCCTGCTGCTTTATGTCGATTTTCAAGCCTGGCGACCAACCATCATCGTGGCTGGCACGGTGCCTTTTGCTCTCATTGGCAGCGTGGTGGCAGTGTATCTCTCGGGTGGAATTGTTTCGCTCGGGTCGTTAGTAGGATTCGTTACTGTTTTGGGGATTGCAGCTCGCAACGGCATAATGATGGTCAGTCATTTCCGTCATCTGGAACTGGACGAAGGCATGCCTTTTGGAATGGAACTCGTGCAGCGTGGAGCCATCGAGCGATTGTCTCCCATCCTGATGACTGCCCTTGCCACGGGGTTGGCTCTGTTGCCTTTAGCCATCACTGGCAACAAACCCGGGCAGGAAATTGAGTATCCCCTTGCACTTGTCATTCTCGGTGGCTTGATAACTTCAACGGTGCTCAATCTGTTGCTTCTTCCACCGCTCTATGCTGCCTTTGGACAATCAGCGAAAGTTGGCGATATTCTGGCTGAGTGAAGTTGAATGCCATGCCTATGTCATGTTGTCTCGCCTCGTCCTCTAGCCCACTTCTTCTCTAAATGCCGGGCCAGCCAGCCGAGAGGAACGGACATCAGAAGGTAGAGTAAAGCCGTCGCCAGACCGATTTCGAAGTACTGGTTCGCAGGTTTTGAAAGAATCTGGAATTGTTTCGAGAGTTCCACCAGCGAGATAGCACTCACCAGGCTGGTATCTTTGAAGAGAGCAACAAAATCGTTGGTCATCGGTGGCAAGATACTTCGCATCGCCTGCGGCAGAATGATCCGCCGAAAGGTGAGCGGCTTGGACATCCCCAGTGCAGCACCTGCTTCCCACTGGCCGATGGGCACCGCAGAAAGCCCAGCGCGATACACTTCCGCTTCATAAGCCCCGTAGTTCAGGCCGAATGCCATGATAGCGACGAACTCGGGTTCATAGGCTTTAAACTCCATCCCAAACAGCCAGGTAACCATGCTGCCAATCTGAGGCATGCCATAGTAGAGCACGTACAGAAGAAACAGAACGGGGATGCCTCGGAAGAACTCGACATAACAGATGGAAAAGAGCCGAGCAGGCCATGGGCCATACAGCCGCAGGATGGCAACAGGCAGACCGATGGCAATGGCGAGCAGCATGCTCAGTACCGCGATACGGATGGTGACCTTGGCCCCCTCCCAGAGTAAGTACAGAAAGCCACCTTCACCAAGCATCGAGTATTTTCTGGTTGCATCCCCGGCGATATTCTGTGGTGCAGCGAGTTCCTTCTGATCTTCGTTCCAGAGTTGCCATTTCTCGTAGATACGTTTGAGTGTTCCATCTTCCCACAACTGTTGCAGAGCAGTGTCAACCTGTTGTGCAAAGGCTTCATCCTCCTTCCGCATGACAATGACGTAGTACCCCCTGGCCAGTGGTTCACCGGCAAACTTCAACTTGGGGTTAGGTTTGGCGTATGTGGCGGCCATCGGCCAATCGAGAAGAACAGCATCAATCCTGCCGAGTTCCAGGTCACGATAAGCATCAGTCGGCCCGTTGTAGAGTTTCTTACTAGCCTTCTTGTCGCTTAAGATTCGATCTGCCGCGGTCTCTTCCATCGTACCGATGACAACATTCTTCTGAAGACATTCATTGAGGTTGGCGAAGCGCTTCTCATCACTGCGAACGACGAGTTGCTGCTGATAAACATAATAAGGACGACTGAGACGAAATTGAGAAGCACGGTCGGGAGTTGCTTCGATGCCATTGAGCGCAAAAGCATAGTCGCCTCGTTTTAAACCATTGGTAAGTTCCTTGAACTCGTTCTGTACAAACTGAAGCGGTTTGTTCAGTTTCTTACCGATGGCTTCTGCCAGTTCCACTTCGTAGCCGAGATATCGATCAGCCTGCTCGGGATCGCGAAAGATATAGGGGGCGCCACCCTCAGCATCGGAACCCCAGCGAAGCACGGCTGGTTCCGTGGTTGGTTTGCAGCCTGACATCAGGATGCAGCAAATGAGCAAAGCTACGAAGTGTTTCAACGTATGAAAGGCTCCACTACGATTGACAATGGTAAACGCCCCTGTTGCACGATGGTATGCCGTGCAACAGGGGCGTCAATGGAGATACGTTTTATTTGCCGTTGATATGAGACAAATGGAATTTGCGTCCAATGACCAGGACGAGAACTGCCCCCGCTAATGGCAGTGCCATGTCTACCGAAAAGAAGCCCAGCGGAGACATGGGATAGGCACCGCTGGGATTATCGTAGTTACGACCCCAGAAGGAATTGATGAAGTTGGCGATGGCATTCGTGAGAAGGAAGCAGGCTGTGATGCTGCTTTTCATGCTCTTCGGTGCTTGTGCATAGGAGAAATCCAGCCCGGTACCGTATGTTAGTACTTCTCCCAAAGTCAGCAGGAAGTAGGCAAGTACGAGCCAGAGACAACTTACTTTTACGCCATCTTGAGTCATGTATGCACACAAGGCCATGATCGCTGGGCCGCATGCAGTACATACCAGGCCCAGTGAAATCTTTTGAATAGGAGAGATACGGCGACCGGTAGGGTCGACCTTGGGCCAGTACCAGGCGAAAAAGGGAATCAGAATCAGTACGCCTAGTGAGTTGATCCATTGAAAAGCATCAGCAGACAGTTTGTCAGGTCCACCCAGGGTTGCCAGCCAGGGTGTTTCCAGACTCATGTATTTCTTGGCAAAGAAGATCCACTGAATGTCATTGTGTTCGTAGGGTATCCAGAACAGAACATACAACGCAAATACTCCCAGCAAAGAGCCCAGCACTTTCCACTGGTTTTTCTTTTCCTCAGGAGTCATCTCGGGTTCTGCTTTGTTCACTTCTTCGGTAGCGTAATGCTTTTTGCCGATAGCAAAGACAATCAGCGAACCAAACATCAGAACCGCAGGAATGGCAAAAGCAGTGGTATATGCAGCCTTCATCCGTTCACGTTGAACAGGCGTCTGCATGGTGACTTCTTTAGGCTGCTCGCCCTGAATGCTGTCGCGAACCAGGGGTAGTGCCAGCATCGAAGCAAGTGCACCAACGTTAATGGCAAAGTAGAAATACTGAAAAGCCGCGAAACGAAGATTGAGATTGCCAGGACGCTTTTGATCATAGGTCATGCCGAGCAGAGACGAGATATTTGGTTTGATCACACCGCTGCCGAAAGCCAGAAGGCCTAACGCAAAAAGCAGTGTATCGCGATCACCAAAAGTCAGCAGACACTGGCCCAGTACATACGGCACGGCAAAGCCAACAATGGTCCAGTACTTCCCCAGCCAACGATCAGCGATCAAACCTCCTAATAATGGCAGCAGGTAACATGCCATCTTGAACCACGAGTAGTAGGACGTGGCATCTGCTTCAGGTATCAACAGATAGGTGGTCATGTACAGGGCGAGTATAGCCCGCATGCCGTAGTAACAGCTGCGCTCAGCGAACTCACCCCAGAAAATGAAGTAGAGGGCGGCAGGGTGCTTGTTACTGGTAGATGACGTGTCTGCTGCAAGCGGTTCGTTTGACATCATTTCACCTGTTCCGTTGAACGTTGCTGGTCCGCCAGTCGGCGGTTGAAGGGGATGGCGACAAAGAAGAACGCGAACACAGCCAACGCTGCTACCATGGCTTGTGCACCGAAATATTGGGTGGGAGTATACAGGCGAATACCGTCTGCTTCCTTGCTATAGAGGGGTGTCACTTGGGCATTAATCAAGCTTCCCGCAAAGATCGTAAAGAGGAAGCAGGCAGTGATGAAACCCTTCATGGATTTCGGCGCTGCGACGAAAGCCAGTTCCAACCCCACGGGCGAGATGAATACCTCAGCAAGCGTGATGCAGAGATAAGCCAGTACGATCCAGACCAGGCTGGTCTTCCCGTCGCCGGCAGCCATATCAGCG
>CAYPJB010000095.1:0-12520 GCA_964410845.1 uncultured Bacteroidales bacterium
GTTCGGGTAGCCTTGTTCGGTGAGAAGCCTGGGGGTGTGATGGATAAAGTCGGTACCGTTCTTGCTCTGGTAGAGTTCGATGAAACGTTCCTTGCTGCAATCGTATCCCCAACTGAAGTAACCACCGTTCGGTTGACGAGTGACTCGCCAGAGCCAGGAGTTGGGTTCGCCGATAGATTGTGGTTCAGACCAGGCAGTTCCATCGGTACTGCTCCAAACCATCGTCTGATGGGTAAATTTCGATTTGTCATGAACAGCAGCGGCAGCATAGAGGAGTAGCTCGTCAGTCAGGCCGATAGCCAGTTTCGGATCACGCAAGTCTGCTGTCTTCGAGGTGACCGTGGCTAGCGGCTTCCACGTGCTGCCATCGCTGGAATGAAGCAACTGGAGGGCACCATCAGGGGAAACGTGGCCTTTACCAGTGCGAAAGGCACAGACGAACTGGTTCTTCCAGTAGATGAGATCAGTAAAGGCAGCGTGGGGAGAGCTGTCCCAGATTTTGTTCACCCGCACCAGCTTGGCTTCGATGGGAGTATCGTGGAGCAGGATTGTAAATAGCAGCGTCAACATCGTTATTTCTCCAATTCCTTCAGCTTCACGCCGATCGCTGTCAGTGCAGACTTTTTCCACTCGCTCTCAGGTAGTGTTTCGTAGAGCTTCTGCAGTTCTGCCAGGCGAGCCTTGATCGTTGCAGTATCGATGTTGCCAAAGGCTTTCAGGATCGGATCGAGCGAGAAGTTGGCTTGGCTTTCGCTTTGTTTAAGTGCTTCTTCGGCGAGGCGAACCCAAGCAGTAAAGCTGGCAGTATCTTTGAAGCTGGCGATGAGGTTTCTCCAGATGATGCGGGCTTCTTCGGTTTGGCCGTTGTAGTAAGCCAGCACGCCCCGGCGGTAGAAACGTTCTGCTTCGCTGCTGGGTGGCGTGAAGGTGAAGGGGCCGGCTGCAATCCTGGCCTGGGTATAGGTCTTGATACTGCTGATGCGTGCTTTCAGTTCGTCTCTTGCGTCATTGGCTAATGCTTCGGGGTGATACTTGAGCAGTTGATCGTACTTGCTTTGGGCCGCGTTCCAGTCATTGTCTTGCAGACATTGATGGATACTGCTTTTGAGTGATTCTGCAGAAGGTGGCTGACGAAGCCAGTACCACATCGCTCCTACACCAAGCAAGGCACCAATCAGTACCAGTGCTTGAAGTACTGGAAAGGCAGGGCGATCCCTGCGGATTTTCTCTCGCAGGCGATCAATCTCATCATCGCTGGGAGCATCAGCCAGTTCCATCACCTTGGTGGCAGACGAGACGGGTTTGGGAGTGTATTGTTTTTGACGGTCAAACTTACGTTTCAATTTGTTGAGGGCATCTTCGACAGCCAGTGCATTTGCCGGGCGCTTGTCGGGATCTTTCTCGAGAAGTGCTCCAATGAGTTGATCGAAATCGTGAGGGATATTCTCCACAAGACGAGAAGGGGCTTCGAATTGAGCATAGCGGTGCTTGTGCAGCATCTCTGCCACATTGTTTGCTTCGAAAGGCAACCGACCCGTCAGCAATTCATAGAGGATCACCCCGAGGGCATAGATATCGCTCTTGCGGGTAGCCTGCTTGCCTGCTGCCTGTTCGGGAGAAACATAACTGGCAGTGCCAATGATGGCATTCTCTTTGGTGAGTCGATTTTCGTGCAGGATACGGGCAATTCCAAAGTCGGTAAGTTTGACGTGTCGTTCCCACGAAGCTAGCAAATTAGCAGGCTTCAGATCACGGTGAATCACTTCCTGGCGATGAGCAAACTTCAGAGCACTGGCCACCATCTGGCCGATGACGACGACCTCTTCCCAAGTTAGTTTGCCTCGCTGTTCGATGACCTTGTCAAGTGACAGTCCATCGACATATTCCATGATGAGGTAAGGCCGACCGCGGAACTCACCACTTTCGTAGAGTTCGACAATGTGTTCGTGCTTCAATGCCCGAAGAATATCAGCTTCGCGGTGGAAGCGTTCCATAAGCGTTTCTGATTGTTCCAAATCGTCAATGCGGAGAAGTTTGATTGCCGACCTGTCGGGTTTGCCGTTGGAGTGGGCACTGGATTCAGCGAGAAAGACATCAGCCATGCCACCCTGGCTGATTTTGCGGGTAATAGTCCATTTTCCAATCTGTTCACCGATCAAAGCAATCTCCAGGGCATGAGCGAGGCACCTTGAAAGTAACCGAGTGATAGCCACCGGTCAATGACTGGTCAATGACACAATAGCAAACTGTTATTCCAAATCTTCTTTCCGGCACAGGCAACCATATTCATCACTCAACACATACTCGCCTTGTTCCAGTTCTGCGACAAACTCGCTTAACCACGCACGGAAGCTGGCTGCTATCCAGGGACGTTCGCCATCATCGTGCCACATTTCGATGATCTGGCCGTAGTTGCCGGTGGGGCCGGGGTTCAAGTCGAGGCAATAATGATCGCCTGCACCGGAGTAGGTGAGCGGAATCCACTTGGGGTGCCACCAGTCAGTGACAATCCGGGTGCCATCACTTTCATTGTCAATGCCTTCGAATTCGCCGGAATCCAGCAAATCCTTCCAGCAAGCCCATTCATCACACAGCCGTTCCAGTGATAGCCATTCCCAGCCTTCGAGGAAAAGCGGTGCATTCGGCGATTGCCCATCGTGTCGCAGATAGGAGTAGCGTACATCTTCAGGAAAGGTGATGCCCAGGTACTCTTCTGCTTCCTTGATAGCTTGTTCACTGGCAGGAGGATTGAGACCCTCTGCCACACTCGGCGCATGGTGCTGGAGCCAGGCTTCGATGCGTTTCCAGATGTCGTCCATGAAAGTTACCCTGATGGATATCGTGTTGTCGGGTGGCGTTGTCGTTCTTGAGCGAGCTTCAGAGTTTACCATAGCAACAGCTTGCTTCGGAAATCCGTAGAAATGCTGTCACTTCACATCTTATTGGACTATCACTGGCAAAGTGAAATACCTTTCACGAACCATGTTGCTTGCAAGTTGCCCTTGGCAGACCCCTTCTCCTTGCCATACGATGAAGGTATCAGAACGCCTACTGCGACATAGGAGTAGTTATGAAACGGAATATCTGGCGATTGTTCCTGGCTATGCTGCTAGCTACAACTGGCATGACCCGGGCACAAGACAAATCAGTAGAAGACTTGCAGAAGGAAGTGCAAGCCCTCAACGCGATTCGCAGTGAAGACAGTATCAACAAGAAGATCAAGGAGCTGGGCGAAGACAAGAAGTATGCCCGGAAACTGGTGCAGGCTGCCGCCGCACTCTTACCGAAGAAGGATGAATCCACATTCACTTATAGCGGTGCCCATATACTTGGGTCACTTGCCTACGACACTCGAGACATCAAAACCGCTATCGAATTTTACCTGATTGCGATCGAAAAGGCGAACAAGGTTAAGAGCATTCGCAAGCTTGCCTGGAACCGGTTCAGCCTGATCGAAGCCTATCTGGCAGACAATCGTCCCGACGATGCTGAGAAAGTTGCTATCAAGCTGATTGCCACTAACCCTGCCAATATCGAAGACGAAGAAGATATTCGTGCCCTCGGCACTACCAAGCTTCTCGCTACGATCGATTTCGTCCGTATTTACTTACAGCAAGGCAAGAACGACGATGCCCAGAAGCAAGTAGACAAACTGTACAAGATGGTGGAGCAGGGTGGGGATGGCCTGAAACCGTATGTAGTCGGTGCGCATGCTCAAATGCATACCTATCGTGGCAATCTCAAGGATGCCATTAAGCTGTACGAAAGTCTGATTGAACTGGTTGATGATGATGAGCGTAAGGATCGCTACCGTGAGGTCATCGGCAACCTCGAAGCGGATGCAGGCAATGTCGACAAAGGCTACGAGATCATGAAGGAACTTCTGAAAAAGAAGCCAGATAATCCCGGCCTTAACAACGATCTGGGCTACATCCTGGCATCACATGATCGTAAACTCGACGAAGCCGAGAAGATGATCAGGAAAGCAGTCGAGGCGGAACCAGAAAACTCCTCGTACCTCGATAGCATGGCGTGGGTCCTCTTCAAACAAAAGAAGTACAAGGAAGCCAAAGAATACATGCTCAAGGCTGTTGCTCAGGAACGCGGCAAGAACACTGAATTGATGGAACACCTGGGTGATATTCATTTGGCCTTGGTTGAAAAGGAAGAGGCAAAGAAGGCGTATGAAGCTGCAATCGCAGCAGTGACTTTCAACTACAAGGATCAGGCTCGCAAGCCTGAGCTGGAAAAGAAGCTAAAAGCACTCAAGTAAGCTGAATTCAATTGCAATCGACGCGGCCTCTGGCCGCGTCTCCTTGTTTCAGGATGTCAACGATGTCACTCTTCGATCTCACTGGTAAAGTTGCTCTCATCACTGGCGGAAGCAAGGGATTGGGAAAGGCAATGGCTCGCGGCCTGGTAGAAGCCGGGGCGGATGTAGCCATCAGCAGCCGTAGCGAAGGCGAGTTGAATACTGCATTGAAGGAGATCCTGGCTGGAACTAATCGCCAGGGATCCGCCTTTGTGGCTGATCTCAGTCAGCGGAGCGAATCGGCTCGGCTAGCTGATGAAGTCATTAAGAAGTTCGGCAAGGTCGATATTCTTGTCAACAATGCTGGATCGAACATTGTTGCAGCTATTGATGCCATCAAGGATGCGGATTGGGATTACATACTTGAACTGAATTTGTCATCCGCGATGGCGCTCACACGTGCAGTCGTGCCCGGCATGAAAGAGCGACGCTGGGGCCGCATTATTCACATTTCTTCAACCTTCGGCTTCGTCTCGAAGGAGAAACGCAACGCCTATTCTGCAGCCAAGTCGGGTTTGCTTGGTATGACACGTGCCAGCTCGATGGATGTTGGTCCATTTGGAATCACAGTTAACTGCATTGCACCGGGTCCATTCCTGACGGATTTGCCTATGAGCCTGCTCAGCGAGCCGGAGAAGAAAGCTTTTAGTGATCATACTTCGCTTGGGCGCTGGGGCCAGCCGGATGAGTTGAAGGGACCGGTAGTATTCCTGTCGAGTGATGCTGCTGCGTATGTGACAGGGACGTGTCTTGTGGTTGATGGTGGCTATCTAACGAAATAATCTACCGTTCCGGTGTAATCTCGATGTAGGCCACTTCTGGCACGAGTTCCATGAGTTGCCGCTCAATGCCCATGATGAGAGCCATAGCAGTACTAGGGCACGATTGACAGGCACCTTGCAAGTGCACTGTCACTATTCCATCGTTATCGATACCGCCAAACTTAAGCTCTAGTCCAGCTTCCTTCATGGCGGGTGCAAGCCTGGTAGAGAATGCGTCGGCGACACGGTCGTGAAGACTGGTAGTGACCATTATTGTTCCATGGAAAGTGAAGCCAGGCGACGGACTTCCGTTACATCGTTGTTTAACTGTTGTTGCAGTTCGACCATTGAGCCAAAACGTCTGGTATCACGCAAACGGGCAATCAGTTCGATGCTGAGTGATTGGCCATACAAGTCACCCCTGAAATCAATCAGGTGAGCCTCCACTTTACGCTGCTCGACGTTAAAGGTCGGGTTTGGGCCGATGTTCAACGCTACCGCATAAATCTTGCCTGCTATGATTGTCTTCCCGACATAAACGCCATCGAGCGGAATTAATGTTGGAATTTCAGCAAGGTTGCAGGTCGGGAAGCCGATGGTACGACCTCGCTTGTCGCCCTCAATTACTTTACCAGTGATGGAATAGCAGCGTCCCAGTCCAAGGTTGGCGTTGTCGATGTCTCCATTGTTCAGTCTTGATCGTATCTCGGAACTGGAGACACGCATTGTTCCTATTGATACGTCATGAACAATCTCACAAGGTAACTGAGCAGAATTGCTCCACATTCTCAATTCCTCGATTCGGCCCTGGCGATGCCTGCCAAAGCAGAAGTTTTGCCCTTCGACGATGCCTTGCAAATCAAGCTTGGTTCGCAAGAAATCATTCCAGAAAGATAAGGCTGAGAGTTCCAGCAATGCAGGGGTGCTGCAGAGTACCAGCACCGTGTCTATGAGATAATGACGCAATAATTCAATGCGTTGCGGTACGGTAGTCAATGGTTCGATGACAACATCCGGCCGTAGGATTGCGGTCGGCGATGGATCAAAGGTCACCACCATGGCTGGTTTGTGAAGGCGTTCCTTCATCTGGAGCAGATGGCGCAAAAGTGTAGCATGCCCCTGATGGACACCATCAAAGTTGCCAATAGTTAACACATGCTGTTTGAGCGGGAATGGGGCCTGACTGATACCATCCCAATAGACAACGTTCATACGTAAATTCTATGAACTGAATCACTGTGCCCAAGCAATGCAAGGCAACAAGATGATAGCTCCCCCAGATTGCCAGTATTGCCAGAGTAATCGTAGTTACTCGATCTTTCGTTGGAATCGTTAATCTCGTTACACCTCCCCATCCGATCAAACAACAGAGTGCCTTGCCGGCAGCATTCCTGCCAATTCGTAAGCACTAGTAAGGAAGTCAATCATGCGGGTGAGACACCTCTTACTGGCAGCATTCCTGCTCTGCTCACTCCTGCAAACAGGGTGTGGACTGAGCAAGCAGATCTCCAATAATCTCATCTTTGATCCATTGAAATGGGACCGCTATTCCGATGGTATTGCCCGCCACATCCGCGATAAGACTTTGGCAGAAGAGGCATGGGATGAAATCTGTGCCCGTGATGGTGATACCTACTCACGCCATTATCGTCGCGGCTTCTTTGATGGATTCCGTGACTACATGGATGCCGGTGGCACTGGCGATCCACCAACACTGCCTCCTCGCAGCTACTGGCGTATCTATTACCAGAATCCCGAAGGGCATGAAGCCATCCAGGACTGGTTTGAAGGCTGGCGACATGGTGCTAGCGTAGCCCGGGCTAGTGGCGTTCGTGATTTCATCACGTTACCAGTTTCCTCGGTACCACCATCTGAAATCGCCAAGAGCGATACTGATGCAGATGCCGAAGCGAAGAAGCCTGCAATCAGCAAAGAAAAACCTGCTGAATCGATTCCCGCTCCAGGCACTACCAAGCCTCCGGAGAAGGAAGGGCCAGCAAAGGTTACACCACCCAAAACAGCAGACGGCAAACCCATGCCTCCACCTGCACCGCCGATTATTCAGGTTGAACGCATGATTGCTCCACCCATACCAAACAAGACGCCAAAGTAGTTGCTCGTCTCGTTGGTAAGGAGAGGACACGCAGGGTTCTGCTGATGGAGATGCACATGTTTGCCAGGTTCGAGCAGCATCAGAAACGGAAAGGCAAGCTTGCCATGATGTCATCAAGCTCTCGTTGGTTGGCTTTGCTCGTCTTTGCCAGCGCTGTACTCATAACAGGCTGTGCGTCGTTTTCGAACCCGACGGCCAACGCGGTTCCCGTTAATCGACTGCCTCTGGAAGTGTTGGGGGAATCTCGTGAAATCGAACAAACGATTCCCGAAAAGTTCCTGAAGGCACCTAAGCAGGAGCCCTATCTTCTCGGACCGAATGATATTCTGGGCATCTTCATCAAGAACGTGACAGGTGGTGAAAAAGACGTTGCGCCAATCCTGCAGTCTTATGATCCAAAACTACCACCAGCGTTTGGTTACCCGTTTGTCATTCGTGAAGATGGCACGATATCACTTCCTTTGTCACCTGAACCTATCAAAGTGGCTGGTATGAGCCTGCCACAGGCAGAGAAAGAAATTAAACGGCACTACGTCGATGTCTGGAATATCCTGAAGCCTGAGAATGCCAACATTTCAGTCACTATCCAGAAACAACGCACCAATGCTATCTATGTATTGCGTCAAGATTCAGGAGCTGTCAGCTTTGGTGGTGGTAGTCTGAACAACACCAAGCGTGGTACCGGTATAGTTTTGAATCTGCAGTACAACGAAAGCGATGTAGCTACAGCACTTGCCAGCACTGGTGGCTTGCCTGGGCTTGATGCCAAAAACGAAGTGCTCATCTTCCGTGGAGCCTATCGACCTGACAAAGATGGCCAATTGATGATGCCAGACTTGAAGAAGATCAAAACTGGAAAAACTGTCCTGACCAAAGACGCGGATGGCAATCCTGGGCTTGAAGTGGTACGAGTTCCGCTTCGACTTCGTCCAGGCTTTCCTGTTCCGTTCAAACCTGAAGATATGCGTTTGAATGATGGTGATGCTGTCTTCATCGAAACCCGCGAAACAGAACTCTACTACACAGGTGGTTTGCTGCCTCCTTCGGAAGTGGTACTGCCACGAGATTATGATCTTGATGTCGTTGAGGCTGTTGCTCAGGTGCATGGTCCACTCTTCAATGGTGGACAGTCTTCCCAGAACTTTGGTGGCCAGTTTGTCAGTTCTGGATTAGGTAGCCCGAATCCGACCTGTCTAACCATTGTCCGTCGCTGGCCGGAGGGAAAGAGTATCGTCATCCGGGTTAATCTCGCGAAGGCTGTTGTTGACCCCCGAGAACGTATCCTTGTGAAACCTGGTGACTTCCTGATCCTGCAAGAATCATTTGGTGAATCGTTCGCACGATATGTAACACAGACATTCAGTCTGGCATACTTCAGTCAGATTCTGGCTAACGGATCATCCAACATCAGCTTCCAGGGCCGCTCACCATAGCAGCTATCGACATACATAGCACTCAGATAAGCCCGCAAATTCTGCGGGCTTATTTCAATAATCATACGATTTGTCTTAGTTGCTAATCAGCCTGTGATCTTCCTGACCCAGTCTTTGACGAACCAAAACAAGGTTCGTGGGCCGGAGGGTGGTTCGATATTGAGTGGCAAGCCCTGAAGTATTGCCATGCCGTTCAGCCCACAAAGTCGGTTTGCGGCGAGAGGACTGATCCAGGTGCTGATGATTCGAGCGGCTTCTGCTAGTAGAGGTGGACGACGTGTGGGAGAATGCCCGTCCGAGCCGATGACGTGCACCATGCCTCGTTGCACCCAATTCTTAATGGCATTCCCGGCCCGTCGATCCATCGGCATGACTACGTTGCCTGTCGATAGCTGAAACAGGCATCCCATGCGGACGAGATCTTCTGCCATCTGTTCAGAGAAGAGCAGTTCATGGCTTTGTTCGGGATGGGCAAGAATAGGACGGATATTTCTCTGGATTAGTCCTGCAACGATTTCGCGTAGATCGATGAATACACCATGTGGCAACTCAATCAGCATAAACTTGCCAGCGTCGCCAATGGTGAGATAGTCGAGTTTGTCAACACTGTTCAACACACTGGGATGCACCATCACTTCCGAACCAGGGAAGATAGCAACAGGTATTCGCTTGGCTCGAACTTCATCCTGCAGAAGCTTGATGGCAGCACGAATTCTTTCGGGAGTGACTTCAGGGTAGTGTTCATTCTGATGAGCCAGAGCATGCACAGCCCCGACGCCCTGGCTGGCCAGCATGGAGCACATCTCGATGGCTTCAGCCATAACTTTCGGGCCATCATCCATACCTGCCAGCAAGTGACAGTGCATATCAGTAATCGGAATCATCAACAATCTCAGTGTCAGTTACCATCTACGATACAGGAAAACAGCCCGTGCGGTTGAGCACGGGCTGGAGGATTATTATTGAGATGTTGATCCAAGTGAAGGAAAGGTTACTTCGTTGCCGGTTGATTGGTGTCGGCAGGTAGCCTGTTTGCTTCACCATGTGGCATTTCTGGGGTGATTTCGGTAGCATCACGATCCTGGTAATACCCTTCGTCGCCATATCCAGCATAGTAACGATCAGAGTAATCGTACTTATACTGGTAAGCCTGGGCGTAGTCGTACTGACCATAACCGTAGCCGTAACCATACCCGCCGCCGTAACCGTAGTTGTTGGGGCCTTGCATGGAAACGCCGTTGACAATAATGCCCAGTGGCTTGGCACCGAGAGACATTAGAATGTCACGAGCTCGCTCAGCGATGGGGCGGCCGTTTTTGGTAACACGCATCGCCATCAATACGCCATCGACTCGTGGAGCTACAACGCAAGGATCGGTTACAACAAGCAAAGGAGGTGTGTCGACGATGACATAGTCAAACTGTTCCCGAAGTTCGTCCAACAATTCCTTGAACCGAGGTGAGGTAAGGAGCTCTGCTGGATTCGGAGGAATTGGACCGCAAGGCAGTAACGACAGGCCTGGGATGACCGTTGGCTGAATAGCATCACGAAGTTCGCACTGGCCCATAATCACTGATGCAAATCCCTTCTCGGAAGGCACAGCGAAGACCTTGTGTAAGCGAGGTCGACGGAAATCTGCATCAATCAAGATGGTTTGTTTGCCAGACTGAGCAATGGATACCGATAGGTTGCTTGAAAGGGTGGTTTTACCATCGCCCATGTTCGGGCTGGTAATCTGAATGACCTTGTGCCCTTCTCCGCGAGTGCTGAAGTAAAGAGCAGTACGGATGCCTCGGAAGACTTCCGACTTGCGTGATTTCGGTCGGTAGTAGGTTACCAGGGTTGGATCGGGACCATTGATGGCACCTTCCAGCTTGGCTGCTTCCTCTTCGGAGATGAGAATGGGAATGTGCCCAACAACCGGGATATTGAGACGACGTCGAATTTCTTCCGGGCTTCGGAAGCTCTTATCAGTCATATCAGCAAGATATGCCAGGCCAAACCCGCCGAGTAAGCCAAAGATGGTGGAGAGCACCATGATGACGAAAAGACGAGGTTCGACTTTCTGAGCCAAAGTTGGTGGCGAGAGCATTTGTGCTTCGTAAACAGCCTCATTTTGATTTACCTTGGTCCCACTCATCTGTTCAGTCAGTGTCGTGAGCACTTTCAGCATGGCATCTTTGCGATTGTCAAAATCCTTGTTGATGACAGCCAGTCGCCCCGAGTCTTTCACCATATCTTTTTCTTTGGCGATCTCATTATCGAGCGTTTTGAGGATGCTCTCGTATCGCATCAGTTCGAGTTTGAAAAAGTTCACGATAGACTGTATTGGCGATTCGCGATTTCCAGATTCTTTACCACCAACATTGAGTTTTGCTATTTCGGCAGTCTGATCGTTCATATGGGATTGCAGAGCTTCGAGCTGTAAGCGTACGTCCTTCAAATCAGGATGATTCTTACCAAGACGGGAGGATAATGCTTTTTCGACTAATTCGAGTTGCATGACTTTTTCATTCGTCGAATTCATGCTCGCACTGGCTGATCCTTCAGAGCCAGGCTTGACTGCCATGCTGTTTGGCAGGATGTACATCAACGAGCGAGTATATCCCATCTCGATGCCTTTTTGCATGTTTTGTAAGCGTGACTCTACATCGAGCTTGGTCTTGAGCGTATCAATTCGAAGTTGAAGTAGCATTTCCAGTCGAGCATAGACGGGATCCTTGGTAGATCCCGAGAAGGGGATAGCCTGGTTTTGTTCCAGGAATTCCCGGTGCTCTTTGACCAAGCGATCGTAATCGTTCTTGATGGTGTTTTCAGCCTGTCGAATCTGACGAAGCAATTCACTGCTTTGGCCGCTGGAATTCTCTTTGAGGTAGTCTCGATAGTGCTTGACGATGGAGTCGATGATCGTTGGGCAATCGCTGGCGTATGGACCCTTATAGGTAAGTTGCAAGACGGGACTGCGTGCGCTGGGATCACGATTGTCTCGCATAACACTGAGACCGGTGATGAGTGCACCAATGATGTCGGAAGGATTCTTGCCTGCAAAGGTTTCAAGCTTTTTGATTTCAGAATCTGCCGCTACGTTCTTGAGTATGATCGGTGTGCGTAACAGCGTCGAATGGAATGTCAGGTAATCTTCCTGGGCCATAAGAGCGGCACGAGGATCGTTATAGAGGATAGGGCTATTTTTACGTTGCACTGCAAGAAGTGCTTGCGATTGGTAAACCGGTTCCTTCTGCGAATAGTAAAGAACACCAATCACGAGGGCGAGCAACACGCCTAAGATGAGTAGCGATTTGCGCTGCCAGGCAATACGGTAGATATTCGATTGCGATACTGCTTCCTGCTGCTGCTGCATGGTAGCTTCCAGCGCATTAGGCAGTGGCGATCCTTCAAGTAATTCTGGACGATTCATCGATGTCTCCTTACTGAAATCACAGTCGCAGCGCTTTCCAGTTAAACCTTTTCCAGACGCAGATCAGAACGTGATGGAGCTTTGATGCGAGAAGGAGCAACCGTTGGAGAGTTCTTCTCACTCATAGCTGTCAGCAATTGTTCCACATCTTGAATCATGGCATTGATTTGTGCCATAACTTCGACAAAAGGTTTCTTAATAGAGCCTTCCAGCTCCATTCGGCCCACTACGGTTGATTTGATGTGTAAAGGCAGAGTAAACTGCCAAACTTCTCTATCTTGAACCTGATCATCATGTAGATGCCAGTGGCCATGGTAACCTTCATGCCAGGCTGGTGCATTGACATCGAGGCTCATGCTGACTAGTTGATGTTCATAAGCCCAGGCTGTCAAACGGTTCCACAAGTCTTGCCAGTTGGTAGAGCCTTGCAGTTGGATGCTCATCTCGCGCACCTGGCCTTGGGTTTTACCATGGAATACCATG
>CAYPJB010000096.1:0-12518 GCA_964410845.1 uncultured Bacteroidales bacterium
GGGGGAGAAAAAGTGGGCTATTGAGCACGCCACTGAATGTTCCGTTCCCACCCCCGAAACCGCTTACGATGGTCTGAAGGATCTTGAATGGATGGTCGGTTCATGGAAGGATGATACGGCTGATGTTACAGTCGAATCTACTGTCACCTGGAACCCGAAAAAGACTTTCCTGATCCGTAAGTTTTCCGTGCAACTTGAGAAAGATGGCGATGTCGAAACGGGCACTCAGGTCATTGGGTGGGATCCTCGTTCCAAGAGCATCCGTTCCTGGACATTCAGCAGTGATGGCTCTTTCGGTGAAGGTGCCTGGAGCCTGGTTGATAACGAATGGCGTGTGAAATTCAATCACACCAACAGCGATGGCAGTGTGCTGAGTGGCACGCAGGTTATCACCAAGCTGAATGACAACACTGCTCAGGTAGAAATGATCGGGCAGGAAATCGATGGAGCGATAGCTCCTGCATCGCCCGCAGTGAAAATGGTTCGTCAAGTTGCGGCTTCCAAAGAATAGTGCTCACTACATGGAGAATACACATGAAAAAGAACTATCTGATCCTGGCCCTTGCCAGCTGCCTGGTTGCTACGCCTCTCTTCGCACAAGCTCGTGGAGGTGTAAATCGAGGCGGAGGTTTTAATGCAGGGGGTGGAGCTCGTGCTGCCACCATGAATCGCCCATCTCCCCAGATGCAGCGTCCGGCGCAGATGCAACGGCCTGCTCAGATGCAGCGTCCTTCGATGCCTCAGCAGCGCCCCAACCCCAGCATCGGTGGTATGCAGCGACCAAGCCCCGGTGGTTCCTACAACAGACCGACCATGCCCAATCGGCCCAGCGTGCCGTCACAGCCTGTCACTCGACCAGGTACGATCAATCGTCCTGTTGGCGGTATGACTCCCGGCAACATGGGACCAGGAACTGGATCCCTTCAACGACCAGTAACGCGTCCTGTTCAACCGCCTGCTACCACATTGCCTGGCGTGACACGACCAGGTGTTCGACCAGGATCAGGTGGCGCGACGACATTGCCTGGCAACATCACGAGACCCGGTACTGGCGGAGCAACGACGCTTCCCGGAAATGTCACCAGACCCGGAGTCACGCCTCCCACCAAATACCCTGGTGCGGGGATTGATCTTGGTCTCGAAGGGCCAATAACTCGTCCTGGTATAACTCGCCCCGGAACAGGCGGAGCCACCACACTTCCTGGGACTGTGACTCGCCCCGGAACAGGTGGAGCCACTACGCTTCCAGGCAACATCACGAGACCCGGTACAGGTGGTGCTACGACACTACCCGGTAACGTGACTCGCCCGGGAATTCCTTCAACCAGACCTACTCTGCCCACTACACGTCCTGGTCAGCCACCAGTTAATATCAATCGACCTGTAGTGCGTCCACCTACGACTCGGCCGATTGTCAATCCGAACATTAACAACAACATCTTCCAGAACAATAACCACATCATCAACAATCGCCCGGGTTGGGTGAACATCAACAACGTCACCATAAACAACATCAACAACAACTGGAATCGGACGATCATCAACCGCCCAGGGATGCATAACTATTGGATGAATCACCCGAATCGCATTGGCTTCTGGAATGGTTGGGGTATGGGTATTCACAACCGTTGGCGAATGCATCACTTCCATAATTTCTGGTTCGGACCCAGTTGGTGGAATGTCTATGCTCCCCCATTTGGAGGCTGGCACTACCACTACTGGCTTCCCTATTACCCTGCTAACTACTGGTGGGGTGCAGCCACCTGGACAGGCTTGTCAACCTGGTTTACCTGGAACATGGCACAAGCTCCCGCCTGGCAGCAGCCGATTTACTACGACTACGGGCCAGGTGGGAATGTGTATATCGAGAACCAGAACGTCTATATGGATGGCCAGAAAGTCTCCAGTGTGGAAGATTTTGCGCAGAGTGCTGCGGTTCTTGCAACGGTGCCACCTCCCAAGGATGAAGAACAGGCTGCTGCCGTCGAATGGATGCCACTCGGAACCTTTGCTCTTTCGACAGGAGAAAAGGACACTGAACCCACACGCGTAGTGCAGTTGGCGATCTCCAAAGATGGCATCATCTCGGGAACACTCTTCAACTACCAGACAGAGCAGTCCGCAGCGATCCAGGGCAAGGTTGACAAGGAAACGCAGCGTGTTGCCTTCCGCCTGGGTGAGAAAGATGAGCTGGTCGCCGAGACTGGCATGTACAATCTCACACAGGATCAGGTGCCAGTACTGGTTCACTTTGGCACAGACAAAACGGAACGCTACCTGTTCGTTCGACTGAAGAACGAGGAGGGAGAGAAGAAGCCGTAAATTGCCTGCTTACCAACTGCCAGGCCACGGTGGACTGTGAACATCGTGGCCTTACAGTTTAACAAGCTCCTGAAGCCAGCTTTACAATTCTCGATGGTTTCCCTCGTCTCTGGAGCGAGACCATTTATACTGTCCATACCGTTTGTGCTGCCAGTATTGCCTGTTACGAGGTTTGGTTATGCAATCACGATCGAGCTGGGTACCCCGGCCGTTCGGTCCAGTTTGGTTACGCGAGTGGATGAAGCGGCATCAGAATCCGATCAGCTTTGCCATGCACATGGTGGGCATTCCGATGACGGTAGCCGCCCTTATCCCGATTCTACTGGATTCTACTTCCGGTATGTCATGGTTGTATGCTGCCGGATTATTCATCGGTGGCTATGCACTTCAGTTTCTAGGCCATGCCATCGAAGGCAATGATGCGGGCGAACTCATTCTGGTGAAAAAGTTGCTGGGCAAACCCTACGTTGCAATCGCTCCACAGTTCGCAGAACAATCAGCACAACAGTAATTCAACCTGACAGCAAAAGATGAAGCCTTGTTCATGTTTTGAGAACATGGTACATCCGACTCGACATGCAAACTGTATCGATGTAGAGTAATAGTACCCTCCTGCCACGCAATGGTTACGCCTACATCACACAAGGTTATTGCATGCGCTCCGTGGTTCTTGCCACTGTTCAGGTTACACTCGTCATCTTGTGCTGGATGCCTGTTGCTTCGATGAGTTCGAGCCAGGCAGCTGTCGTAACTAGCACCGTGGATGAGTATGAACAGCATGTTCTGCCACTGTTCACCAAGTACTGTTACAGTTGCCATAGTGGGGCCAAATCGAAGGGGGATCTCGATCTATCTCCCTTCAAGACCAGGAAGGACTTGTTGCAGAAGTTGCCACTGGCGGAATCGATACTGACCAATGTTCGCAACGGTGACATGCCTCCCGAAGGCAAACCCAAACCGAGCCGTGCTGAGTTGGACAAGATGATCGGCTGGCTCGATGGTGAGATAGTCAAATCTCATCTCAATGGCAAACGTGATCCCGGTCGAGTTACCATGCGGCGTCTGAACCGGGCGGAATATAACAACACGATACGTGACCTGCTTGAAGTAGATTTCAAACCAGCAGATGATTTTCCACTCGATGATGTAGGCTACGGCTTCGATAACATTGGCGACGTCCTGACTGTTCCGCCGCTGCTCCTCGAAAAGTATCTGAACGCGGCACAGTTGATAGCGGACAAAGCCATGATGCCAAAACCGAATCCCTATGCTCCGACGGTTCGTCGGTACCAGGGACGCGAACTGCAACCACGTTCGGTCGGCACTCTCATCGGTAAAGGTAATCAGACCAAATTGCTGTCGAATAACAGCGAAGTGAATACCACCTTCGACTTCCCCCGAGAAGGCCGATACGCCTTTCGCCTTCGTGCCTACGGGCAACAAGCAGGGAAGGAACCCCCCAAGCTCGATCTCAAAATCGATGGCAAGGTGGTTAAGACGTTCAGTGTTGTCCCAGTCGAAACCGATTCTGACAGCCGGCGTAGCTTTGAGTTTATCACCAAAGTACCAGCCGGATCGCACAAGGTCTCGCTGGCGTACACGAACGACTACTTCGACGAAGCAACCAAGCAGGATCGCAATGTTGCCATTCAGGGCATGAGTATCGAAGGCCCGCTCGATGCACCCAAAGTAACAGTGAAGCATCCGGTTCTGCATGTCACTCCGGATGATAAGCTCAAGCCACGTGACGCAGCCAGACAGAATCTAACCCGTCTCGTCGAACGAGCCTTCCGTCGCCCTGTCAAAACTGAAGAGGTTGAGAAGTATGTCAAACTCTTCGATACAGCTCAGAAGCGTGGCGACAATTTCACCGAAGCCATGAAGCTGCCTTTGCAGGCGATCCTCGTTTCGCCACATTTCCTCTTTCGCGTGGAACATGATGGTGAGACTAAAGAAAGCGTTCGCAAGCTGACGGAGTATGAACTTGCCAGCAGGCTTTCCTACTTCCTCTGGAGCAGCATGCCGGATGAAGTTCTTTACGAATCAGCCAAACAGGGCAAGCTGTCAGATCCTGAAGTCCTGGGCGCTCACACCCGCCGCATGCTCAAGGATCCCAAAGCTATCGCTCTCGTCGAAAACTTCGCGGGACAGTGGTTACAGCTTCGAAATTTGAAGGTATCCACACCTGATCCCAAGCGTTTTCCCACCTTTGATGATGGTCTGCGGGCTGCCATGCTGAAAGAAACAGAACTCTTCTTTCAGGAAATGCTGACCAAAGATCATCCACTTACCACTTTTCTGGATGCGGATTTTACTTTCTTGAACGAACGGCTGGCGAATCACTATGGCATCACCACGGTGAAAGGAACGAATTTCCAGCGTACCAGTCTGGCAGGTACGCAGCGCCGGGGTATTCTCACCCAGGCCAGTATCCTGACGCTGACCTCGAACCCTACCCGCACGTCACCTGTCAAACGAGGCAAATGGGTGCTTGAGACCATCCTGGGCACCCCGCCGCCTCCGCCACTGCCAGATGTTGGTGAACTCAAGGAAGGCGAGGAACTTAAAGGCTCGCTTCGTCAAAGAATGGAGCAGCATCGCGCTAACCCGAATTGTGCCACCTGTCATAATCGGATGGACCCGATCGGGTTTGGCTTCGAAAACTTCGATGCTGTTGGGAAATGGCGCACAACAGATGGTACATTCCCCATTGAACCGGGGGGGACCCTTCCGAGCGGTCAGTCGTTCCAAAGCGCACTGGAGCTGGTGAAGATCCTGAAGCAGCGTGATGAGGATTTTCGTCGCTGTTTAACGGAAAAGATGTTAACTTATGCTATCGGACGGGGTTTAGAGTCCAGTGACCGGCAATATGTCGCCGACATAGCCAAAGCCTGCCTGACCAGAGGCGATACACTTACCGCCCTCATCCAAACTATCGTGACAAGCGAACCTTTTACACAACGCCGAACCGCCAAAGGTGGATCATGAATAGCCAGCCGATGCTATCTCGCCGGGCCGTACTGAAAAGTGCCACTGCCGCTATTTCTCTGCCATTCCTGGATGCGATGATGCCTCGAGGTGTTTTTGCCTCTGCTACCAATGCAGCTGCCACTGCACCGTTGAGAATGGCCTTCGTGTATGTACCCAACGGCATACACATGGAGAACTGGACACCCAAGGAAGAAGGCGCTAATTACACTCCGACACCGTTGCTGAGCAAGCTATCAGCCTTCAAAAATGATTTCAGTGTCCTGACCGGTTTGACTTGCGATAAGGCGCGAGCCAACGGTGATGGTCCTGGCGATCATGCCCGTTCGATGGCAGCCTTCCTGACCTGTAGCCAGCCGAGAAAGACTGCCGGAGCTGATCTGCGAGCCGGTATTTCGGTAGATCAGTTGGCTGCTACCAGGCTCGGCAGTGCAACGAAACTCCCTTCGCTGGAAATTGGTTGCGATAAAGGCCAAAACGCCGGTAACTGCGATTCAGGCTACTCCTGTGCGTACTCGAATAACCTTTCCTGGCGTTCCGAACAAACGCCTATGCCCAAGGAAGTTGATCCCAAGCAGGTCTTCGAGCGTCTCTACGGCAAGCCCAGGAACGAAGACGATCGTTTGAGCATCCTCGACTCTGTCCTTGATGAAGCAAACTCACTTGAATCCAGGCTTGGCGGGGCTGATCGTCGCAAGCTCGATGAGTACCTCACCTCCATCCGCGAGATGGAAAGCAGGTTGCAGCGCAACAAGAAAAGCAACGAAGATATTAAGCCTCCTATCGAGAAGCCTACCGGCATCCCTAAGGAATACAGCGACCACATGAAAACGCTCGCTGATCTTCAGGTCCTAGCGTTCCAGTCGGATATCACGCGCATCAGCACGTTTGTCTTCGCTAACGAAGGATCCAATCGAAGCTATAAGTTCATTGGAGTACCCGAAGGGCACCATGATCTATCTCATCATGGCGGCGACAAAGAGAAGCACGAAAAGATCGCTCGCATCAACCAGTTCCACATCGATCACCTGGTCTACCTGATTAACAAGTTGAAATCGGTGAAGGAAGGCAACGGTAACCTGCTCGACAACATGATGCTGCTTTACGGTTCCGGCATTGGCGATGGCAACCGCCATAATCACGATCAGCTTCCCATTCTGCTGTTCGGTAAGGCAGGTGGCAAACTGAACCCGGGCCGCCATATCAAATACAAGAACGACACCCCGATAGCCAACTTGTATCTGGCTATGCTTCAGCGATTGGGGATTGAACAGAAGCGTTTCGGTGACAGCACAGGTATTCTGCAGAATATCTGACGCGAAAAAGACTATTCCAGTATTACTTCCGCTGCCATGCCGGGCTTGAAGATGTCAAGCGCCTCGGGGGAGGTCATGGTGACCTTGATGGCAAACATCTGATTCCGTCGTTCGTCCAGGCTTTGTACATTGCGGGGGAGAAACTCGCTGATCGATGCGATCTGCGAGACCTTTCCCTTGAATTTCTTTCCTGGGTGACTGTCAATCGTAACGCTGGCGTGCTGTCCTTTGGTCACCCGACCAAGTTTGGTTTCCGGCACAAAGACCTTCACCCAGCAGTCATCTGTCTTGAGAATGCGGATGACCGGTTGATTGGGAGCCACGAGATCGCCAGGTCGGATGGCAACTACTTCCACACGGGCGTTGGCTGGAGCCCTGATCTCGGCTTCCGCAACATTGGCTTCAAGTTCCACGAGCCTGGCCTTATGGGCTGCCAGTTCAGCATCGGCTGCGGCTTTGTCTTCATCCCGAATGCCTCGGTTGATGAGGTCAAGCTGGGCCTTGGCTCGTAACAGGTCGCCTGCTGCCTCCGCAATGTCTTCCTTGCGAGAGCCTTCTTTGGTCACCATTTCGACCTTGGCCTGAGCAGAATTGACGGTAGCTTGTGCCCGATCGCGGCTCTTCTTGGCTTCATCCAGCTCTTTTTGTGAAATGGAACCAGGCAATTTGTAGAAGAGCGCTTTCACACGATCAAACTCTGCAGTGGCATTCGACAGATCCGCCTCGGCAGCTTCCAACTCAGCACGGAACTGCTTTTGTTCCATGAGTCGCCAGCCTGCGACCAAACGTTCATAGCGTGCTTTGGCTGCATCGAAAGCGCCCTGTGCAGCAGTCTTCTCTTCGGGCAGATACCCCTGGTAGGCACGATCACGGGCAGCCTGGGCGCCAGCAACACGCGCTTTGGCAAATTCGCGCTGGGCCAGCAGTTCAGGGATGGCGAGCACTGCCAGCACCTGGCCGGGTTTGACAGTGTCCCCCTCAGCGATCAGTAGCTTCTCTACGCGTCCACCGATTTTGGAGCCAAGACGTACTTCCTGCGACTCCACCACGCCTGCCATGCGGATTTCGTCCTTCTTGCCATTCCAGAAATACCAGGCAGCGAGTGCACTGCCAGCGATAACGAGAATAACAACAAGAGCGAGTATTGGCTTCAGCCGAGACATGCGACTCCCTTGAAGCAGGGGTCAAAGCTGCTTCACAGTTATGATATGGGGAGTATCGCTGATTAGACGGTAGACTGCAGTGGCACACCGAGCCGACGGTTGGCAAAGCGTTCAATCTGGCAGGCGATGGCATCCGCCTGGGTGAGAAAAGCAAAGTGGCCGGCGTTATCGATGGTTTGCAGGGTCATACGGGGAAGGACGCGCCGCCAGGGCTTCCATGCCTCTGGGGACACGAAAACATCGTGGGTTGCAGTCTGGATCAGGAGCGGGACCTGCCGCAACCCATCGACGATCGAATCAATATCAAACTGAGCCATTAACTCTAAACGGCGAGTGAACACACCCAGGTCGGTACGTAGGCAGAAATCCAGTGCAATCTGTTTCAGTTGAGGCAGGATCCATCGATTGCCGAAAAGCGGTGTGATGAGCTCGGTAAGTGGGGCATAGTGAGATGGTGATGTCAGGAGTTGCTTGTTCAACCAATCCTGAATAGGCGCATGTTGTTGAGGTGCAATGCCTTGGACAATGACACCAGCAAAGCGACCAGGATATTGACGGGCAGCCTCGAGTGCGACCACAGCTCCGAAGCCATGCCCGAAGAGGAGTGGCCGTTCCAAGCCAGCTTTCTTCTGGTATTCAATAACGTCGATGCCAAGCTCTTCGATAGTCGTGTTTGGAGGCAAATCGTACCGTGAATCTTCACCACGTGGTTGCAGAAGATGAACCGCAAAGTGCTGACTTAATCTGCTGGCAAACGGCATGCAGAAATCAAGCCCACCGGCCAAGCCAGGCAACATGATTAATGGCGTGGCATCGCTAACAGTTGTCAGCAGAGTGTGACGGGCGAGATAGCCCGGAAGCAACGAATAGCGATGGCAATTGCTGAGCGGAGTTGATGCCAATCCTTGGCTATTCCAGAGATCAGACTGCAACATACGAAACATCCTTGATAAAAGTATCTAACATTGATGCATGAATCATGCCAACGACAAAATTTCGACCAGACAGCAGCTTTCGCAGTCTTTTTCATCGTCAACGTCAACTGTTGACTCCGTAATCGTTAACGAAAAATAACGAATCAGCACTATCTTCTGTTATTTGATGCACTTATAATCAGCTTTAACGATTCTTCGTGAGGTTGTCGTCTGCGCATGTTAAAAAAATGGTCATTGCTGTTTCTGGGGTTATTGTTGCTAATTTATGGCTTGGTCGTAGTCATTTATTCAAATCACACCAAAGAGATTGGCGTGCGTTGCGCCTTTGGAACCGAGATACAGGCAGTCTTTCCTGATTTGATCATTGATGGCTTGGCACCTAACGGAAAGCCTGCAAAGAAAGATCAGCTCATTGAGTTGGCAGGTCAGCAGATTAAAAATTGGTCTGATTACCTGCGAGCCTTATCCAGTTTGCGCAACGCTGAAGGGTATGGCGTTGCTGATACGTCCAGCTTTCAAGACTTGCAGCAACAGATCAGTAAAGGCCAATACATTGTCAATCGTGATGATAAGCAACTCGTTCACATACGCTTTCGCTCGGCTGATGGCATCGAAAAACAGGCCTGGTGCAGCTCTACCTATCCCCCTCCATCAGAGTTTCTCCCTTCGCTTACCTGGTTTCTCATCAAGCTTCTCTTGCTCCTGATCGGCACGGCAGTTTTCTGGAAGCGCAGCAATGATCCGGTAGCAGTGCAGTTCTATCTGCTCTGTATCTGTAACGTGGGTGCTTTCATGGGAGGCTACCACTGGGTCCGTATTTTCCAGAATCCAGTGCTGTCGATGATCTTCATGATCAGCGCCGTATTACTGCCTGCCGTCAGCATGCATTTCTATTCGGTCTTTCCGCGAACCAAGTCATTGTTGGAAAAGCATCGAGGCTGGTTTCTGACGCTCTTGTACGGCCCAACCATCCTGATGCTGCTGGTTATGTTATTCACCAACATTGCTGCCATTGCGATTCATCGATTACAACGCGATCCCGATCTGGTCCGTGATATCCACACCTTACTCCTGAATGAGGTGTACATTTCGCTAGGGCTTGCTGCGCTTCAGTTTGCCGGATGCATTTATTGTCTAGCTCATAGTTTCTGGTCGAGTTTGCCAGGCAGCCAGGAACGCCAGCAGGTGAAATGGATTCTGCTTGGCGCCAGTATCGCTGCGATTCCGATTACCTACACGCTCTGGCTGGCAGCGACTGATACGGAAGCATTCGGGCTGGGAGGCGCTACCTGGCCGATGTTCATCGCATCGCTCTCGATTACGTTGGCGTATGGTGTGGGAATCTCAAGGTATGGTTTGCTCAATGTACCTCAGATTCTTAGCCGTTCGTTCATTCCCATCGCGGTAAGTATCGCTGTTGGTTTGCTTTACGCCTTGATTGTCTTTACCGGCATGTTGATCATGGGTGAGCGAGGAATGTTTACCGCGCCACTCAAGCAGGCAACCTGGGTGAGTATCTCGGCCATTGTCATGCTCACGTTGATGGATGTGGCACGGAATCGGCTGCGTAACATTCTTGATCGGCGACTTGATAAGACCAAGTTCCTCCTGGATCAGACATTGCAGCGGATGAATCTCACCGTCGAACAGCAGTTGGACACTTCGACGCTCAGCAAACGCTTTCTGCATGCCATCGCGGAACTCGTTGATCTGGAAGAAGGCTCTATCTATCTCAAGCAAGCCAATGGCTCCGAATATAAGCTGGTTACACATCTAGGAACTGAACCACGACAGCAGCAACTCATCGCTGGCACGCCTTTGGTTGATACGCTGCAGGAACTTCCCATGGTGCGGGTTCGTCAAACAGGAAGCATCTCCCCCGAGCCTGCCCAGCGGCAACTGAAAGAATTGGGTGGTGAACTGGCATTGCCCCTTCGCTATGAGAACACCGTTCTGGCGATTCTCATCGTGGGCCAGCGTGACAACAAGCAGCTTGATGTGCCGACTTTGCACTTGCTCACAACCTTCTCGCAGATTGCAGGGCTGGCATTGCACGGGGCGGAAGGCCATGCTGCGATGGAAACGCTCAATCGTGATCTGCAGGAGAAAGTTCAGAAGATCTCAGAACAGCAACGCCGCATTGTCACCCTGCAAAGCCAACTGCTGCAACAGGGAGCAAACAAGTCCGTAACTGTTGAGCCAGTAACACTACCTCCCCCAGTGTTGAAAGATCCTTCGTCGCTGCCGAGCCAGCCAGTTGAAGGCATTGTTGGCAGCAGTTCGGTGATGAAGCAACTGCTGAACTCGGTACGAAAGGTAGCGTTCAGTCAATCAGCGGTTCTGATTCGTGGTGAGAGCGGTACCGGCAAGGAACTGCTGGCCAAGGCCCTTCACGATGGCAGCCAGCGGGCCAAGGGGCCATTCGTCAAGGTGCATTGTGCTGCCTTGGCGCCAGGCCTGCTCGAAAGCGAACTCTTCGGCCACGTGAAGGGAGCGTTTACGGGTGCCATCAAGGATAAACCTGGACGCTTCGAACTGGCGGACAAAGGAACACTCTTTCTCGACGAAATCGGCGACATCAGCCTGGATGTCCAGACGAAGCTGCTGCGTGTGCTGCAGGAGATGACCTTCGAACGTGTGGGTTCATCGCTGTCACAAACGGTCGATGTCCGGATCATCGCAGCCACCAATCAGGATCTGGATCGCCTGATGAAGGAAGGCAAGTTCCGCGAGGACCTCTTCTTCCGACTGAATGTCATTACCATCCGGACTCCGCCGCTGCGTGAACGACCTGAAGATATTCTCGAACTGGCAGATCACTTCCTGAAGGTTTATTCAGCGAAATCGAATATCCCGACACTCACTTTGGAAGATGATGCAGCACTTGCACTGAAGGCCTACGCCTGGCCGGGGAACGTGCGCGAGCTCGAAAATGTTATGGAAAGAGCGGTGGTGCTTGCTGAAGGGCCACAGATCACATTGAATGAATTGCCTCCGGAGTTGTTGCAATCGTCAACCATGATCGCCAATGCGCCAAGTAGCGGGGCACCGCCGATCACGCTCTATTCTTCAGGCGATGCAGCCTGGTCTGCCCGGTTTGAAGAGGAAGAACGTCAGCGACTGATCCAGGCCATGGCCCAGGCAGGAGGGAATAAATCGCAAGCAGCCCGTATTCTGGGCATCCCACGCAGCACGTTCGTCAGCAAGATGGAAAAGCATGGCTTGCTGCCTCGACGGGTATAGTCGAACTCGTCTTGTCTCACTCTGAAAAGCTGGTATAGCCCGCTCATCGATGTCGCTCCTCGGGGGAGTTGAGGGGCATCGACTGGGGGATGGTCTGCATGCTCGCTGAGAAGTGCATACATCGAGTGATGCGCGACGAACGCATCACCTATGGACTGGCTGATCCCGAAGCTCGCTTGCTCGTGGAATGGCTGGTGACCAAAGCGGAGACCATCCCGGAAACCGATTTGCAGGAAGAAGATCAGCAGTGTGCCTGGGAACTCTGCTACCGCCGGGCGAAAGTGTTGCGGCAATTCGTTGCTCTGTGGTGTTACCGTGGTCGGCCTGAAGCTGCCATTCAACTGGCTGCCTCCGAAGGGATGTCAGAATACCTTCCCGCTGCTTCCATAGAAGAACCCATCGATGTCATGCTGGCCATGATGAAGCAGGAACCGTTCGTGGTACGATAAGGCAGAACACGCCAGTACTTTATTTACATCGACTGATCAGCCGTTATACTCAGGTAGTTATTCACTCCTGAGAGCTATCATGCGAAGTCTGTTTACTCTGTT
>CAYPJB010000097.1:0-12456 GCA_964410845.1 uncultured Bacteroidales bacterium
AATTCACCCTGTCTGGTAATGAGATCGAGTTCTCCTAGTGGACAGCGCCAATTTCTAGTGAGTATGCGATGCCCTTTCTTTCGAAGAAAGTGCTCGGCGAAGCGTTCGGAACGCTGGCCGAACCAGCGTCGCCACCAGGGCTGGCGGGGAGCGGGCGGGATATCATCCGGCGCTTGGCATTCCCTCACGTTTCACCCTCTACGGCTGGCACAATGGGTAGAGTCAGGCCAATCTCATCTCATTTCGTTCGTGGGCTGGTTCGCAGGCTGTTTCCCTAAGCATCAGTATGGTACATTGGCTTGAACAAGAGCCTGCGAGATTATCGTTATGTTACGCTTTGCTTGCCTGGTCATCACCACTTTCTTACTCATCACGCCAGCACGCTCCCTGGCGCAGACAGTCACTGCGAAAGATCTCGATGCCCGCATCGAGAACCAGCTCTACGTGGTACTCAAGCTTGGCACCGATATCTACAACCGAGGCGGCTATGAATCCTGCTTCCGCCTGTATCAGGGAAGCCTGCTGGGGCTGCTTGGCTTTCTCGATCATCGTCCAGAGCATGCTGACAAGATTCAAAAAGCATTATTAGCCACGGATTCGATTACCAATCCAGCCGAGCGTGCTCATGTTCTGCGAGAAGTAATCGATGACCTGCGGACAGCCATCAAGGAAACTCACACCACCAAGCCGCCAGTTACCACGAAGCCGATCACACCGACCAATAACCCCATTCCGTTGTGGACACGTCTCGGTGGTGAAGAGAATATCAAGCCGCTCGTGAACGACTGGATTGATCGAGCCCTGATCAACCCGCGAGTGAACTTCACCCGGCGTGGTACGGGGCATCAATGGGAAGCCAACCCGGAAAATGTTTCGAAAGTGAAGGCCCAGTTCTTGGCAATGCTCAGTACCAGCATCGGCGGACCACTCAAGTATTCCGGTAAGGACATGAAATCGGCCCATGCCAACATGAAGATCACGGAACCTGAGTTCAATGCCCTGATGGATGATTTCAATGCCTCGATGGAGAAGTTCTTTATCTCTCCATTTGAACGGAAAGATCTGATCAAGGCTTTGAATGACACGAAGAAGGATATCGTTGACACTAGCGTTGCAATGAAACCACTCTGGGAACGACTGGGAGGCGAAGCCACAGTAACACTGGTGGTAGATGATTTCCTGGTGCGAGCAGGCAAGAATCCCAAGGTCAACTTCAGTCGAAAAGGTGCAGGCAAGGAATGGCCAGGAACGCCTGATCAGATCAGCGTGTTGAAGAAGCAATTGGTCGCCATGATCAGCAGCGTCAGCGGCGGACCGATCAAATACACCGGCAAATCGATGAAAGATGCCCACACTGGCATGAAGATCACCGAAGCCGAGTTCGAAGCCCTCGTTGCGGATCTCAAGGCCAGCCTGGATCAATTAAAAGTCAACGTCATTGAACGAGATGAACTGCTATCCATCATCATCAAGACGAAGCTGGATGTGATTGAGAAGTAAAAGTCTTTCCAGCCCGCAGTGTTAACAAAGCAGACTGGTACATTAATCTTCCCACCAGCTAGCGAGCTTCATCAGCATGCTTGGCTCTTTCGCCAATGGTTCGCCCTTCGCTGCTGCCTGCTGGAAGGTCTGTTCCCACACTGCAGCATCTGGTGGCAGGTCGCGACCGGTGATCTGCACCAGCGATTGATGCACTTCACGTTTCACAGCCGGACTGCGTTCCTGTTTCAGTGATGCCAGGAGTGCTTCCGAGGTCTTGTAGTCGGGATATTTTCGAAGCGAATGAGCAGCTGCTGCACGCAGATCTTCCTGGTTCTTCGGATCGAGTGCCGTCAGTAGGGTATCCATGGATGCAGGATCATTACGTTTACCCAGGGCTTGTACGATGGCAACCTGGATCACGCCATTCTTATCGTTGGCATTGGCAGGCACCTGGTAGGCAGCGATCAGAGCCTGGTTCGCTGCGGGATCCTTGTAAGTACCCAGCACCTGGACCGCTGTCAGCCGATTGACAGCAGCCTTTTCGGCTCGTGCAGCAGTTGCAAGGATTTCAATATATTGTGCTCGCTCCTGTGCATTGCTCGGCTCTGTGAGACGAAGCAATGCCCGACGGCGCAGGTCGCCATCCTGACTCTTGGCCAGCACATCAAGTGGCGGACCACCCTGATTCCAGGCAAGATCGAGCTTGTACCCGAGGTCATACCACTTGCCTTGATCGTTGTAGGCAGTGAAATCATCGCCGAAGTGAGAACAACCCGTGAAGGCCATGCTCGATAACATCAGCAAGATAGCAAGTCTGGGTAACCGTCGATGATTCATGCGCAGTCCTCCACCAACGTGGCGGTTGATAACAGGACTTCGGGAATGGTCAAGAGCAGTAGCGAGCGGACACCAGTTTGCATCTCGATATGAATGGTAAACTGTCTCTACAATAATCTGAAGAATTGCCCTATTTGACAGTAACGCTCGCCTAATGGAGGATAGAGCACATGAACGACACACCAGAGAAAGAAACCTCCAAGGCTGATGATGAGCTTGAACGAGAGATCCGTGCGGGTCGCAAGTTTACTCTTGGTGAAGCGATTGGGCGAATGGCGGGTAGTGGTGCGCTGAAAGGTGCTTCAGCGATGAGTCGCAAGCAGCAGGCACAAACGGCGATCGAGGAATTCCTGAGCCACCAGTTAAACGATTCCGCCGGTGCACTGCGAGTGGTGCTGAAACGTCGTATCGCTGGCAGCGAACAGTTACTCACCCACTATGAACAACCCCTGGTCTTCATGGCCGAATACTTGAAGAAAATACTTGCTTCGGATTACGCACTCCAAGAAATAGTCAACGAAGCGGACATTGAATGGGGGCAGATCTTCGGCGAGCGGCCCTTCTTTGAGAAAGAGGGAGTTGCTCCCCACCCTGATGATCCGTACACACATGAGTCAGTTCGAAAAACACTCACCGAACTCGTTGACAAACTGAAGTTAGCCACGGCCACCCAAGATTCTCCTCAGGACTGATGCAAATCACTGTCCTTCGACCTTGAGTTTCAAGTTCTTGATGTAGATAGCCCCTTTGCTGGCACCAAATGCCAATTGGGGTTTCTGCTGGGGGTTATGGTCGTAGAAGAGAGAAACCTGGGTCCACTTTTCATCCGAGTTCTCGAGCTTGTCGGAGATCAGTGTGGAGTAGTTCTCGCCATGCTGCAACTTGACCTCGCCACTGCCTGAGCGTTCGGTGATGTATTCCAGATCAATCTGAAGATGTGTTCCCTGGGGAATGTTTTTGAGAACATCGTTGAGATTCATGACAAAGACGCTGTAGCCGGTACCTTCCAGGTGTTCGAGCCCGACTACACGCCCTGTTCCATGGTCTTTGAGTGCAAATCGTGCCTTGGTCCCCTTTTCACAAGCCGGGTTCCACTGCGACAGACCACCTTCACCTTCGATCACGTCATCGCCTTGCTTGACAACATGGAAGAGTCGCTCCTTCTTCAAGTCGAGTACGTAAAGAGCGCCTGTCGGAAGCGTCGCTGCTGGTGGCTCCGGTGGAGCAGCAGGCTTACGCACTTCAGCCGGTGCCTCATTGCTGGTAACTTCTTCATCCATTGCTTCGAAGCTGACGCTCCTGACCCAGACAAATTTTCCATCTGTCTTGCTGGGTCCCACGCAGAACTGAATCTCTTTGCCAACGGGTTTGACAAATTCGATGGAGAAGGTTTGCCAGCTGGTCTTGCTGGCACTGAGGGTTGCAGATGTAACGATCTGCTTATCATTCATCGTTTGAATGGCCATGTTGCCCGGAGCATCGCCTTCAGTGCGAGCAGTGATGTGGACGCGGTATCGCTTGCCATCTTTGAGCTTCCGGCCCAAGGTGGATTCATGTGGCCGGAAAGCATACTGGGCTGCGTTCTTGTCCCCTTCCACTGCAACACCGATAGCCAAACCATCGTCAAATGATCTGGTCGCGTAAACTGCTTTGACATTCGGCTCGAAGGTGTTGGTCGCCCAGCCGGACCATTTCGAAGTCAAGACGCTGGCAGCCTCTTCTTCGTTGCTGAATGCCGCCAGCATCGCAGGTTCAAACTGGAAAATGGTGGTGGAGGAAGCTGTGGATGCAGGCGGAGTCGAAGGCAAATTGGCTGCAGGGACAGCGTTACTGACAGGTATCTTGGAGAAAGATGATGCTACACTGAGAGGTTTGCTGGTGTCGCTGGCTTTGGAGAAAGCGGATGCCAGCAACGCAACAGCGACCAATACCCCCAGGGTACCAGCGCCTATGTGGATAGCGTACTGCCTCCAGAACGACTTCCTGGATTTCTTCACTTTCCTGGTGTTGGAGATGCGGTAGCGTTCTGTCTGTGCTGCTTCGGTATCACCCATGACAGCTTGGTGTGATGTGTCAACGACCGAGTTGAAGGATTCGGCTGGTAGCCAGGGTGCCAGTGCTTCAATGACTTCCGTACAGCTCTGAAAACGCTCTTCTGGGTTCTTGGCCATCATGCGAGCCACCACGCCATTGAGCGAGGGAGGCACGGAAGCCCGTAACTTGGAAAGCCTAGGCGGCTCGGTCAGTTGATGCCCCACCAGTTTCTGGGCTGTCGTCCCGGAGAATGGTGCATGACCTGTAATGAGCGAGAACAGCGTAGCTCCCAGGCTGTATATATCGCTTCGCGCATCGAGCTTACCCTGAGTCGCCTGCTCGGGAGAAATGTAGTCTACCGTGCCTTGAACGGAATTTTCCTTGAAGTTGGCTGTCAGATCGTCTTGCGGATTGTCAAAAGAACGTGCCAGCCCCATGTCGAGAATCTTGACCACACCACCCTTTTCCAGAATCAGATTGGCGGGCTTGATGTCGCGATGCACAAAGCCTTTGTCGTGAGCATGCTGTAGCCCGGCTGCCACCTGGGCGGCATACTGCACTGCCTGGGTGTAGTGCATGGCACCGGTCGTTTGTTGCAGATGGTAAAGTGTTACCCCTTCGACATATTCCATGACGAGGAAATGTACACCGGAACCCTGGGCAATATCGTGCAGACGTACGATGTTTGGATGATCGAGAGCAGCAGCAGCACGTGCCTCACGAAAGAAGCGTTCCAGTGCTTTATGATCTCGGGATTTATCCTTGTGCAGGACCTTGATCGCCACCTTGCGTTGCAGTGTGGTATGTTCTGCGACATAGACAGACCCCATGCCCCCCTGGCCGAGTTGATCGAGGATTTTGTAAGACCCCAGAAAGAAACCTCGATGGCGACCAGCCAGCAACTGCTTGGCCTGAAACTGGGAGATGACGCCTGCCTTGATCATGGCACTGGCGATCTTGGTCGGTTCATCATCTTGGTACTGGTCAAGCCAATCTTTCAACTCATCAGCCGTGAAAAGCTGGCACTGACGCAACGACTCAAGAAAACGCTGTTTCTGCGTAGATGGAGCGGTAGACACAGACATGAAAAACTTCTCCAGTCGTGGGCTTGGGCAACTATAGGTCAAGAAAATGAGGTGTTGTTCAGAAATTTGAATGTGATCACAAAAATTTGTTGTTTTGGTAAACGTCCTCAATCTAGAGTGTGTGAGGAGCGAAAGTGACGAATGATAAACACCATGCAACAGTCTGAATGGAAACCACTGGCTCTGGCAACGAAGCCTGTGCAGGGCTTGCTCGAACTGGTCTATCCACCAGCCTGTCAGCTGTGTTCTCTCGGCCTTCCAGCAGGTTCTGTCGAAGCTTTCTGCGCTGACTGCCTCAAGCAACTGCAGTTACTACGAATGCCATGTTGTCCACGTTGTGCTGCATCGTTCCCGAGCATCTCGCCCTTAGCTACAAATTGTCCACATTGCCAGAACGAAGACTATGCATTTGAGCAGGTAATTGCCTGGGGAGCGTATGACAAGGCACTCCAACAGATCATTCTTCGTATCAAGCAACAGGAGCAGGAACAGTTGGCTTTTCATGCAGGCAAGCTACTGGGACAGCTGTTTCGTGAGGTACTGACATCCATCGCCATCGATGCGGTTATTCCTGTACCATTGCACTGGTCACGCCGACTGTGGCGAGGGTACAACCAATCGGTGACCATAGCACAGGCTATCGGGCGAGTACTGCAACTACCCTGTCAACCTAATTGGCTGTTTCGCAAACTTTCCACCCCCATGCAGGCCAGTGTGACTCCGACTCAGCGCCGCCGAAACCTTCAACAAGCGATGGTGGCTCGCTTGCCTGGATCGGCCAAGGGCAGTCATTTGCTTATTGTGGATGATGTGGTAACCACCGGGGCTACTGCCGATGCCTGTTCTCGTGCCCTTCTGACGGCTGGCGCCGGAAAGGTAACTGTTCTGGCACTGGCCCGGGCGGTGGGCTGACAGTTTACCCAGGCCTTACGGTACGCAATCCCCCTACTACACTCAAACTGAACGCTGCTTACGGCTACGGTACTACCGCCCCGGAAAACTTGAAGTACTGGTGCTGGTGTAGTGCCTGAACTTTGACTATGCTGCAAAAAGAGGAGAAAATAACTACATCGCCGATCTGTCAGGTCTCATCATGGGGGATGAGACGAGACGCTCCGTGCTGACGCACACACGAAGCTGTTCGCTGATCGGTGGGGGACAAAAGTCTCTGTGCCATCAGAGGTCGGCATGTCACGTTATGGTTTCGTTCTCGCCCTGGCGCTAGTTACGCCACTCTATCTTGTTGCAGCTGAAACCAACCTCTTGAACTTCGAAGAATCGGTCAAAGACCTGGGGGGTGCTCCACGTGGCACCAAACTGGTTCATCACTTCAAGTTCACCAACGCCAGCCAGCAAACGGTACACATTGCTGGAACACGCACATCGTGTCACTGCTCCACTGCACGTGCCATCAAGCAGGAGATCGCACCAGGCGAATCCTCCTCCATTCTGGTGGAAGTAAACACCATCCTCTACAGCGGCACGCGCAATTTCACCATCTATGTGAACTTCGACCGTCCCTATGTTGCAGAGACAAGACTGACGCTGAATACGGTCAGCCGTGATGACATCAGCATGTCACCTGAATCGATCAACTTCGGTACCGTCAAACTGGGCTCTGCTCCCTCAGCATCAGTTGTGATTGAACATCGTACTCTGTCGGGCTGGAAGATTACCGGCATCGAAAACGAGAACGGCTACCTGCAAACCAAGATTGAGCCGAATGGCAATAGCCTGAACAGCTATCGGTTGAGCGTTCGCCTGCGAGAAGATACTCCTGCCGGTTACTGGCACGCCTCGCTGGGTCTGGTGACCAACGACCCGACCACTCCACGCATCCGGGTTCCACTGTCAGTGGAAGTGCAAGGGGCACTGGCTGTTACCCCACAGGTTCTCAACCTGGGCAAACTGGCCAATGATGCTGTAGAAAAGAAGATCGTTATTCGTGGGGCCAAGCCCTTCAAAATCACCGGTGTCGAAGGCCTGGATAGCTCCATCACCATGGAACAAACCAGGAGTGAAGATGCCAAGGTTGCCCATGTCCTGAAGATCACCTATTCCGGCAAAGCGGATGCAGGTGAGATGTTGAAAAAGATCCGAATTCTCACCGATCTGGACAATGCCAGCATTGAACTACCTGTTCAGGGACAGGTTGTGAAGTAGATGAAATGTAACAAGCCGAGGGATTAATCTCCCTCGGCACAGTTAACCCGGTATCACACTCATTTAATTTGAGTAACACTCTCATCGTTTTCTCCATTGCCGTGCTCCCACTCGCCCCCTTATCTTGACAACACACTGTCAATGATGATTCTCTCTGCGGGAGCCTGTTGTGAGACGCTGTATTCTGTTGCTCTTGGCGTTCTGCTGCACCACTATTTACGCCCATGCCGACGAGGCTCGGTTACTTCGCTTCCCGAGTATTCATGGCGATACCGTCGTGTTCACCTATGCAGGCAATCTGTATAGCGTGCCCACCACTGGCGGCACTGCACGTCGGCTTACCAGCCACGAAGGCAACGAGATGTTTCCTCATATCTCGCCGGATGGCAAATGGATCGCCTTCACTGGCCAGTATGATGGCAACACCGAAGTTTACCTGATACCTGTGACCGGGGGTGTTCCCAAGCGGCTTACTTATACTGCAACGCTCGGCCGTGATGAAGTCTCCGACCGCATGGGACCCAACAATATCGTGATGGCATGGCACCCGGATGGCAAACGCATCCTCTTCCGCAGCCGCATGAAGAGCTTCAACGATTTCATCGGCGAACTCTTCCTGGTGGACATCGACGGCCATCTGCCGGAACAGCTCCCCCTGCCCCGTGGCGGGTTCGGCACGTTCTCACCTGATGGCAAGGAGTTCGTCTACAACCGCATTTTCCGCGAGTTCCGCACCTGGAAACGTTACCGAGGCGGCATGGCTGATGATGTCTGGCTGCACAACTTCGAAACGAAGAAAACCGAGAATCTCACCAACAATGCTGCCCTTGATACTTTCCCGATGTTTCACAGCACCGGAGTCTACTTTGTCTCAGATCGTGATGCGAACAAGAAGGTGAATCTTTACCGCGTCGATCCCAAGACGAAGGAAACTCAGCAACTCACCCAGTTCACTGAGTTCGACATCAAGTTCCCTTCCCTCGGCAACAATGCAATCGTCTTCGAAAACGGCGGCTACCTTTATCAGTACGATCTGAAGACGAACAAGCAGTCAAAGATTCCGGTACAAGTAAATGAGGACTTCGCCAGCGGTCGTGGCGGTTTGATCAGCGTCAAAAACAACATCACTAACTTTGAACTCAGTCCGGATGGCAAGCGTGCACTCATTGGTGCCCGAGGTGACATCTTTACCGTTCCGGCACAGAATGGCATCACCCGCAATCTCACTCAAACACCTGGCGTTCACGAACGCAACAGCGTCTGGTCGCCTGATGGTAAGTGGGTGGCAGCTGTCAGTGACGCCAGCGGCGAAGATGAAATCGTGCTGATTCCCCAAGCTGGCGGCACACCGGTGCAGCTCACTTCTAGCGGCAACGTTTACAAGTATGAGCTGGCCTGGTCGCCTGACAGCAAGAAGATTGCCTGGACAGATCGTTCGCAGAAACTGCAATACATCGACATCGCCAGCAAAAAGGTGACGGAAGTGACCAAGGCTGATGCTTTTGAACTTCGCAACTTCTGCTGGTCACCCGATTCCAATTGGATCGCCTACACCTTCCCTGAAGTACGTGCTTTCAGTCGGGTGTACCTTTACAACCTGGCCGAGAACAAGGCCACTCCCGTCACGGATGGCTTCTACAACTCCAGCAACCCGCGTTTCAGCGGCGATGGCAAGTATCTGTTCTTCGTGTCATCACGTGATTTCAATCCGACGTACAGTCAAACCGAATTCAATCATGCATATCTCAACATGCAGCGCATCTACTTCACACTTTTGTCAAAGGCGACATCTTCACCATTCGCTCCCAAAAGCGACGAAGTAACCATCAAGGAGGAGAAGAAGGCAGAGGAAAAGAAGCCTGAAGACAAGAAACCCGAAGAGAAAAAGCAAGAAGCTGCACCAGTTGCCATGAAGGTCGATCTCGATGGCATTATCGATCGAACGCTGAGTCTGAATGTCGCAGCATCCAATTATGGCGATCTGCAATCCGTGGGCAGTGCTGTCTACTACACCCGTGGTGGCCAACTTCACGTGTATGATCTTGCTGCTCCTACTCCCAAGGAAGTTGCACTGGGTGCCATCAATGGCTACGAGATCAGTGCTGATGGCAAGAAGATGCTGATCGCTCGCAGTCCCGGGCAGTACAGCATCATCGATCTGCCCAAGGGTCCCATCGCACCGGGTGGTGAAACCTTGAAGCTCGATGGTCTGGAAGTGAAACTCGATCGCCAGGCAGAATGGAAGCAGATTTTCGCTGAAAGCTGGCGCCAAATGCGCGACTTCTTTTACGATCCTAACCTGCACGGCGTTGATTGGGTCGCGATGCGAAAGAAGTACGAACCGCTGATTGCTCACGCGAATCATCGTGCGGATGTGAGTTACATCATAGGTGAAATGATCAGCGAGTTGAACTGCGGGCATGCTTATGTGGGTGGCGGAGAACTTCCCAGTGTCAATAAGATCGGCATGGGTCTCCTCGGAGCGCAGCTCAAGCAGGATGTGGCCACAGGCGCTATCCAGGTGAGCAAGATTGTCCCTGGGGCTAACTGGTCCAGCAAGCTGCGTTCGCCTCTTACCGAACCAGGAAGCGAAGTGAAGGAAGGGGAATACATCCTCAGCATTAATGGTACATCTCTCAAGAAGCTGGCAAATCCATTCGAAGCTTTGATGGGCACAGCAGGCCGGGCAACGGTGCTGCGAGTGAGCAAGGATGGCAAGGAAGAAGGCAGTCGCGAAGTGACTATAACACCTCTCAGCGATGAAAGCGACCTTCGCTACCATGCCTGGGTGGAACGCAACCGTAAGTACGTGGAAGAGAAGTCAGGTGGCAAGGTAGGCTACCTGCACATCCCAGACATGTTGCAAAACGGGTTGAACCAGTTTGCCCGTCAGTATTATCCACAACTCGACAAGGCAGCGCTCATCATTGATGATCGTGGCAACGGAGGCGGCAATGTTTCACCCATGATCACTGAGCGCCTGCGTCGGGAAATGGTAATGGTGGATATCGTTCGCAACGGTGCCCCCAACGTGAATCCAAGTGGTACACACGTAGGCCCCAAGTGTATGCTCCTCAATGAATTCTCTGCGAGCGATGGTGACATCTTCCCCTACCGGTTCAAAACCTACGGGATGGGCAAGCTGATTGGCAAACGCAGCTGGGGTGGCGTGGTCGGTATCCGAGGCACTTTGCCACTGCTTGATGGCGGCACTTTGAACCGCCCTGAGTTCAGCCGCTATGATCGCGACGGCAAGGAATGGATCATGGAAGGCTACGGTGTCGATCCGGATATCGTCGTGGACAACGATCCTGCAGAAGAATTCGCTGGCAAAGACGCTCAGCTTGATCGAGCGATTGCACTCATGCTGGAAGAACTGAAAACCAAGGGCAAAGAGATACCGAAACCTCCGGTGTATCCCAAGAAATAGCCTGTATTCAGGTAACCAGAGTTATTTGTCATCTTCAAACACTTCAGGTTGACCTGAAGTGTTTCTTCATTTGTGTCGGTTACAAAACCCTAACAATAAGGTTCTTCTCATAAAATTCATGATTCCTGTTGATAATTCGTGATTTACACATTACATTTCGACGTAACTTGATGAAGGTATCTTCATTTCTTTTTCGGAGAAGTCTCATGAGAAAGCATGGGAAGAGATCAGCGTTCACGCTGATCGAACTGCTGGTGGTGATTGCGATCATCGCCTTGCTGATGGCGCTTCTGTTGCCTGCCATCCAGAAAGTTCGTGAAGCAGCTAACAAGATGCTTTGTGGCTCGAACCTGCGGCAACTTGCAACTGCTGCCCATAATTTTCACAACGATTACAACCGCTTGCCTTACGGCTATCTCGGTGAAATTCCCAACATGCAGTACAATGGTGGACAGGTCAATCAGTATTTCTCCTGGCTCACTGTGCTCCTTCCCTACATGGAAGCAGACAACGTCTTCAAGCAACTAATCGGCAATTTCAATATTGCTGTCAGCGCCAATTGGTGGGATGTGCCTTCGACAAATCTGGTTGTGGCACGCACTCAGATCAAGGCATTCCTCTGTCCTTCTGACAAGATGGAAGACCTTCCTCCCGCTGGTTACAATGATATCTACCACACCTGGAATTCAACCGCAGCCGGTTTTGTGCCTGACTACTGGTACTATTATCCCACCAGTATTGCAGGCAACCTCGGCAAAACGAGCTACCTTGCTTGTGCAGGCACCGGTGCAGGCAACCACAGTGTGTGGTCACGCTGGGAAGGCATCATGACTAACCGATCCAAGGTCACTCTCGGTCAATTGACGGTCCAGGATGGCACCAGCAATACTATCCTGGCTGGCGAAGCTGGCGGGGATACAGATTTTCCCAATCCACGCCTCTACTACAACGCTTGGATCGATAGTGCTACCATCACTTCAGTTTACGGTATTGGTCGTGCTAACCTGCCCATTAGCCAGGGTGGTTGGAGCTGGTACAACTTCGGGTCTCGCCATGCTGCAGGCGCCCAGTTTGTGTTCGGTGATGCTTCCGTGCGAACCATTCGCTACGGCAACACAACTCAACAACCGGCTAATTCAACTATCGCTATTCAACCTACGACTTTGGCATCAGACTGGGGTCTCTTCCAGCAAATGGCAGGTCGTCGTGATGGTTATAGCAATGATGTTGCGTCCATCTCTGAATAATCGGAATAGACTCATCTAACACTTTGATCTTGAAAGGACGAACGTTGCGTAAAGTACTTGGCTTGTTCACATTCGCAGTTGCAGCCTGCCTGATTGGCTGTGGCGACAGCAAAGGTGTTGTCCCTCCATCGGACACCAAGGTTCCTGAGAAAAGCTTCGAGCGTAAGCCGGGCAATTC
>CAYPJB010000098.1:0-12389 GCA_964410845.1 uncultured Bacteroidales bacterium
ATGAACTGCATGATCAGCATCAGACCTATCCCGAAGCTGTTCCAGTTCGTCATCGCTCCTGTCTTGAATGCCCACATGATGAAGAAAACAAAGTTCATCAGACAAAGCGAGCCCAGGACAAAGATGGGTAAGGAAACCCATTTCAGGGAGTTGCCCAGTTCTTCAATCACTTCGTTCTGATTCGAAGTGAATTCATAGGGATCTGTCCCGAGCGATTGGGGGATTTCAATCTGGTTTGGTTCCATGATGCTGCTCCTGTTGGTGATGCTGAACGGAACGACTAATTATGTGCTGCAATGATTTGAATGACAGGCACAACGAACTGTACCTGGTGACAGCCTCTCCAACGCAGTTTATCCATTTATTGTCATTAGACCATCTGCCGTTCTGGTGTCGGTACTGATATCAACACTCACTTCGCTTCCTTGAACAATCCTCTCAACTCCAGCATTCGATATGCCATCGCCGAGGAAGGCGTTTTGCCATCGCTGATAGCCAGGTGCAATCGCAGGGTGCTGGGTTCGAAGATCATGCTCTGCAGCGTCATGTCGTTCTGATGAACTTTGTTAAGGTACGTCTTGGCTTCACCGATGCCGATAGCGTGCGAACCTTCACAGCAGGAATCGAGGCTGGCTTTGCGCTCGAGGGTGGTGAAGAGGTTTTTGGGCCTGGTCAGCTTCAGTTCAGGCGTGATGAAGTGATTGGTGCATCGACAGGTGCCATGCTCTGCACCACGACGGATGACCTTCGTGGGAGAGTATTCAAAGATCGCTCCACCGTTCTTATCACAGACAGCCAGGTGCTGGGTGGTCGTGCGTTTCAAACTGCTGAGCATCTGGTACGCTTCGTCGACCGTGCTACAGTCTTCCAGAATCCGGCGATAGTTCAGCAGAAAGGGAATGCCTGCGGGGTCGTATGCCGGGCCACCTTCTGTGGTGGTTCCAGTGGTTTCGAGGGAAGCGATGCTCAAACCCTCTTCGTTGATGCCACTGATGACACCCAGGGTTCCGGGGAAGCCGATGGCAGCGAAGGCCTTCTTGCCGGGCTGTTGGCAGATGGTGATGAGGGTGTAGTCCTGAAGATAGCCTAGTCCCATGTAGTCCATGTTGCGGGCCAGGAAGGGCATGCCGGTGCTGCTGCGATCCTTCTCGACGATGACAGCAGAGCAACCGAAGAGCGACATCAGCAGATGCTTCTGGTCAAAGACGGTATTGCCGAAGATAAACGTCTCGCGGGGGATGTCGGAGTGTTTGAGCACAGCCTCTGCTTCATCCCGGTAGGCAGCGGGAAAGTTCTTGTAGAGCGACTGGCTGTTTTTGAGCAAGCCGGGCATGAGCAGTGACTTACCCGCCGGCGTAGCCAGGTGTGCCAGCAGTTCCTCGGGAAACTTCAGCAGCCTGGAGGCAGGCTTGGCCACCAGCCTGGCTGCCTGCTCGCCCATCTCGGCTGGGGTACCCTTCAGCGTCATCACTGGCAAGGCATTGATGTATTTCAGCGAGCCATTCTGATAGGTACCCTCTGGAAAGCGAAAGCGTTCCTGGGCATGGAGGGAGGTTGTGATGAGCACGACGAGAATGGAGAGTGCGATTCGCATGGAACAAATCCATTGAGCAATGTTCACGAGCAGATGAAGTAGCTTAGCACAAATAGCATCGTCATCTCCAGTACCTTCTTCAAGCTGAACCAGGCATCATCTACAAACGGCACATATCATATCCGTGTAGACCAAGGTTGAGTTCATGTCTCGCCGTGCCTTCACCCTGATCGAACTGCTGGTGGTAATGAGCATCATTGCCATCCTGTTGGCTATGCTGCTTCCTGCCATTCAACGAGTGCGGGCAGCATCGGATCGCACGACCTGCGCCAACAACCTCAAGCAGATGGGCGTGGCCATGCATCACTACCATCTCGATTACGGGGTGCTTCCTCGCTATCGCCGCTGCCCGGCACCATGGTATGGAGGCAACGATGTGAATTGTGAAACGCTGGTCTCGCCCAGTACCTATACCGGGACGAACGAAACCTGGTGGGCGCCCTACGACAATCGCCCAGGCTCCACACCGACGACGACGCTCGATGATAAATACCAGCGTGGAAGCTTATGGCCTTACATTGAGCAGAACGTCAAAGTCTTCCAATGCCCGGAAGGACAGGATCCCGTCACGAATCTGCCATACCAGGTGAGCTACGGCATGAGTTACGTCACTGGTGGTCCCAACGGGCAATCGCTAGGGCACATCACCAATGGCCGAGGCACCTCCAACGTAATGATCATCTGGGATCATGCCCGCACGCCAGGCTGTGCCAATTCGACTGTTGCAGCACCACGAGGACCATGGAAGCCTTACACCGGTGCAGCCGCTGCTACGCATTATCCGCTGCGGCATGGTGGATTCTTCAACGTCCTTTTCTGTGATGGACATGTGGTGCCGATGCATCAGACCGAACTGACGGATGAACTGTTTACGGTGCGTTGAGATCAGAGACTGATCACCAGCGCTTTCTCTTGTCTTGGATGTACCACTCCAATCACGTCGCTGATTAAACACCCCGCCGTCCGCGCAGCTTGCTGCAAGGCACCAGCCTGCTCGGCTGCTATGCTGACGAGAAGACCACCCGACGTCTGGGCATCGAAGACTATCTCCAGCAAGTCTGCATCCAGGGCACCTTGCAACACCAGTTCCGGTTCCACATAGGCTCGGTTGCTTCGCCGGGCACGGGTGTAAAACTGTTGACGCACCAGATCGAGCACGCCGGGCAGCAGAGGCAAACTGGTCAGTTTCAATTCACAGGTTACCTTGGAACCAGCAGCCAATTCGTAGCAATGTCCTGCCAGGCCGAAGCCGGTGATGTCAGTCACGGCGTGCACGCCATCAAACTGCATGCAGACCTCAGCACTGGTTTTGTTCAGCATAGTCATCGAATGCAGCCCAGCCTCCAGTGTGGCTGGCGGGCATTGCTGCTTCCGGGCAGCTGTGGTGACAAACCCCGTACCCAGTGGCTTCATCAGCACCAAAAGATCGCCAGGCTGTGCTCCAGCGTTTGTCCAGACCTGCCTGGGATGTACCGTGCCTGTGACAGCAAGGCCATACTTGATCTCGTTGTCTTTAACGGTGTGCCCGCCCAGAAGCACACAACCTGCCTCGGCACATTTGCTGGCACCGCCCGCGAGAATGGTGCCGAGGATTGAGAGTGGTAAATCCTTCTCGGGGAACCCTGCCAGGTTCAACGCTGTAATGGGTGTGCCACCCATCGCATAGACATCGGAAAGTGCGTTGGCTGCCGCAATTTGTCCAAAGATGAAGGGATCATCGACGACGGGTGGAAAGAAGTCGATCGTCTGCACCAGGGCGATGCTCTCCGTGAGTTGAAATACACCAGCATCATCTGCTGTTTCGGTGCCAACCAGCAAACGGGGATCATTGGAGCGAGGAAGTTTCTGCACGATGCTGGCCAACTCGCCCGCAGGCAGTTTTCCTGCACAGCCTGCACAGGAGGCGTAGTCGGTGATGCGGACGGCGTCTGGCTTGGTATTCATCTCAACTCCCCCGGAAGTTCTCATCTTACATGATCTGCTGGATCCTGCACCATCAGGAAGCAACTGACGAAGCCGGGCTTGCACAAATTCTCATCTTCCGTTATTTGCCTACAGGGTAAGGGATATTCTGATCGGCGAGAGGGAAATAAAGATGGCCCTACAGGAACAAGCAAAGGCTCATGTTATGGGCCTGGTTGCCAAAATTTCCAGTGGTGTAGTCGGACTGGTCGTGGCTGGTGGATTAATGTGGTTCACACCACTGATCGATCGTTTCGTTAAGCCCGCCAAGCCTGTTGCCAATTTCGCATCGGAAGAATCAGCCGAGCCCCTGACGGTCACATTCAAAAACCTCTCCGAGAACGCCAAGCAAGCCAAGTGGGACTTCGGCGATGGCAGCCCTCTGGAAATCATCGCAGGGAACGTACCTGAGGTGAAGCACAAGTTCAAAAAGCCCAATTCGTACAAGGTGAAGCTCACCGTCGTCAATGTTGCCAATCAGGAAGATGCGCGAGAGAGCCTGGTAGCGGTTGGCATCAAACCCCAGATACTTGACCTGAGCATGAAACCGGTCAACCAGAAGACCAAGCCGTTTACCGCTGGAGTGAAGATCAAGTTCGAAGCCACTGCCGATATGGATGCCCAGCTTGAATGGGATTTTGGTGATGGCATCTATCGTGATGGTCAGGATGCCGTCGTGCAGGAGTTCCCCTTGCCTGGAAAATATCTGGTCAAGGCACGGGCAGTCATGGGGCACCAGAAGGGAGCCCCCTCGCTGCAGGAAATCGAAGTTCTGCCCGCCAGTGGCTTGCAAACCACAGCTGGTACGATTGCACCTGTTGTCGTTTCCACCAATCGACCTGCTCCCAGCACCATCAGTGTGGAACTGACTGTTCGTTCTCAACTCACGACCGATCTGATGTCGCGTGATCGCCTGCACAATGTCAATCTCAAGGGTAAAGCCACCTCCAGCAATGTGCAGGAAGTCATCAAGGCTGCACCTTCGTATCGGATTCAGTCCGCCAGGATGGAGCCGAACACACTCAAGAAATCCAACATCATCAATGAATCTGTCAGCACTTCGGAAGATGGCAAATCGATCATCGTGAAAGCGCAGGCGACAAAACCCCAGCAGGAGTATCAGCTCAGCGTGGCTGTCCTTTACACGGAAACACTTGATCCTAACGCTACGAAAGAGAGCAAAGCTATCATGACACTGCCAGGCACTACCAGCAGCATGGAATTACCTGTTGGCAGCAAGCACGAGTTTGAAATCAAGCATCAGGGACAAACTGTCCTCAAGCTTTCCGAACTACCCATGAGAGCATCCGAATTTACCGTGGAAGGGCGTACTTTTGCAGTCACTTGTACCAAGGCTGGGAACAAAATCAGCTTCGGCCTGCGGCCTGTTCCCCAGCGGTTACAGTAAGCCTGAACTCTTCAGGATGATGTTCTTTACAGTTGCTGCCTAACTTCCTGTTGCTTTCGTACCGGCAAACGTGTACTCTACAGGCATGCCGGGATGGCATTCTGCCCACATCACAGGAAGCAGATCGATACAAGGAGGTTCGCATGAGGCGTCTGCACAAGACCGCATTCATGGCAATAGCTGCTATTTTCTTTGCTTTACCCACTATCCAAGCACAGGTGGTTTCTCTCACCTCTGGTTCGAATTCCAGCTCCAATACAACATTTGGTGTAGAACCCACTTCATCGACAGGTGGTTCATCGCTTGATTTCTCGTTGCTGAACTGGCGTACCGGGCTTTTATCGCCTTACGTTCAATCGAATGTGACAGCCAGTAGTACTACGGCTGCTGCTGTCTCCGCGGCACCTATCACCAACACGCCAGCAAATACGAATCCCTATGCAGCCAGTTCTGTCAGTGCCGTCAGTCAGACGAGCAGTGTGGTCAGCAATTCTCCACCGGTTCCTGCGACGGTACCAGCAACCCAGGCTCTATCACCACGCACGACTACTGTATTTGCTCCACGTTTCGTCTCGTTCAGCACTATTACCAACGAGACCACTTCGACCACATCTATCGTTGCCAACCTCAATGGCAACAACTCGTCAACGATTTACAACCTCAACGCCATCGCCGGGGGATCCAATCCTCTGATGATGAGTGTGCCTGAACCTACGACACTGGCCATGTGTGTGGGACTGCTGGCACTCACTGGCTATGGCTATTCCAGACGACACCAGAAAAAGGCCCAACCTGTCGCCAACGAAACCGGTGCCATTCTGCAGGGTGAAACCAACGAATCCATCTCGGTATAAACTCGATGATAGCACGCAAGAAGCCCTGGAAGATCCAGGGCTTTTTTTATGGGGCAGGCGTGACATTGATAGCTGTTCTTGTCGGCATCGGCGGGGGCACCAGGCAACGACCCCCCACACAGTTGCTTCCCGTGGAAGAAGGAAACATCATCTTGCTCCCATAGAACATGGCAGCACTGATAATCATGAACCAGCCCAGCGACTTCAGCATCGTTAGCCTTTCTGGTATTCCTTCAGATAGCCTTCGAAGGTTTGCCGATGTTCTTCTTCATCGGCTTGAATCGTAATGGCCATATCCTGCGTGACATAGTCCTCACCATCACACAGTTTGATCAGCTTCTTGTAATGCTCGATGGCAGCATTTTCCGCATCAAGCACCCCTTTAATCACTGCCACCACATCCGTGGTATCGGCAGGAGGCTGCATCGTCTTCTGATCGAACTGCAGTTCTAAGCTGCCCGGCACGTGACCACCAAGCTGCTTGATGCGGTTGGCGAGCTGAGTGGCATGGCCAATCTCGCCAAGAACATCAGCCTGCAGGGCTTTCTTGATCGCTTCCGCTCGCACACCATCCAGTTCGACACTGCATGCCAGATAGTTCGCTACCGTTTCCAACTCCATGCAATAGGCCTTCTTCAGCGCCTGCACAATGGATTCCTGCCTGGAACCAGGAACGAGTTGTGGCATGTTAACCTCCCCATGAACATATGAGATACTATTAGTATATGCCTGCTCTGTTGGTCTGGATTCAGCTAGAGCTGAATACCCAGCTCTTCGATCTTGCGGTAGAGCGAACTGAGAGCCAACCCCAGCCGTTTGGCTGCATCACGCTTGTCTGGATGCGCTTTCAGCAGCTTCTCGATATGCTGTTTCTCGAAATGAGCAACGGCGGTACGCAGGTCCTCGTTCAAACAGACTGCTGGATCGGGAGCCAGGTCGCCTGGCAAATCAGTGAGTGTGATCAGCGGACCATCGCTGAGAATGACAGCCCGCTGGATGATATTGTCCAGCTCGCGGATGTTTCCCTTCCACACCGCACTTTGCAGGGCTTTCATGGCCGCATGTTCCACGCCCACGATTCTCTTGCCCAGCACTCGTGACTGTTTAGCAAGCAGGAAATCGACCAGTTGAGGAATATCCTCCCGTCGCTCCCGCAACGGCGGTAAGTGGAGTGATACAACATTGAGCCGGTAGTAAAGGTCTTCCCGGAATTTGCCAGCCTCCACACTCCTGGCCAGGTCTTTATTGGTGGCAGCCAGTATGCGGCAAAAGACTTTGATAGGCTCGGTGGCACCGACGGGAAGAATCTCCTTCTGTTCAATGGCCCGCAGGATCTTCGCCTGGGTTATCAGACTCATCTCACCGATCTCATCCAGAAACAGCGTGCCGTTGCCTGCATTCTGGAAGAGACCTTCGGTATCCTTGTCTGCCCCGGTGAATGCTCCTTTGCGATGACCAAAAAGCTGACTTTCGAGCAACTCATTGGGGATGGCTGCACAGTTGAGAGCAAGGAATCGCTCGTCCTTGTCCGGTCCCTGATCGTGCAAAGCTCGGGCGATAAGTTCCTTGCCAGTGCCACTCTCGCCGAGGATGAGTACGGTAGCCCTGGTGCGGGCCACCTTGTTCAAGGTTGACAAGACCGCATGCATGGCGTGGCTGGTCCCCACCACCATCTCCGGGGCCGGTGGACGATGCAATTCGCGCCGCAGCCACTGGTTTTCCAGCTTCCACTGCCGATACTGCAGCAGTTGCCTGACTTTAGCCACCACTTCGTTGAAGCGGATCGGCTTCAGCAGATAATCCTGAGCGCCTCGCTGGAACGCTTCCACCGCAGTCTCGACCGTGCCGTAGGCTGTGATGAGAATGACAAATACTTCTGGATTGATCTGGTGCAGGCGCTCGAGCAGTTCCACACCGTCCATCCCCGGCATCTGGATGTCCGTGAGGACGAGATCAAACGGTACGGATTGAGCCAACTCCAAAGCTTGCTGACCATCCGCAGCCATGCGGACCGAAAAACCATCCTGTTCGAGAAACTCGGCAAGCGAAGTACGGATCAGTGGTTCATCATCGACGATCAGCAACCTGGCAGGCTGATTCAATCGCGAGGGTACAGATTGATTCCGTAGCGTAGTCGCCATGCCTGCTATTTCAGTGAAAAGTGGATGCGAAATGTAGTCCCTTCACCGGGACTCGAAGTGACGCTCACCGTCCCCCCTTGTTGTTCTACAAGTCGCCGGGTCATGAACAGCCCCAACCCGGTGCCTTGCGGCTTGGTAGTGTAGTATGGCTGAAAGAGCCGGGCTTGTGCTTCAGCTGGAATGCCACAGCCATCATCGCTGACATCAACATAGAGTGTATCAGCATTGACCCCAGCAGAAACGACAACGTTCCCCCCCTTCTCAGTCGCATCAATGGCGTTGAGAATCAGGTTGAGCAGCGCTTGTGTCAGTTGGTCACGGGCGATCAGCAACCTGGGTAAATCCTCAGGTACCTGAAGAGTGACAGTCTTGCCTCGATTCGATTGATAATATTTAGCGATACTGAGGGCTTCCTGAGCCACGCTGGCCACATTCGTCAGTACCTTCTCCACGCTGGCGGGCCGACTGAAGTTCACCAGTTCCCGAAGCGTTCCCGAGATACGATCCAGTTGGCCACCGACCAGGCCGAGCCGTTCCTGTACATACGGATCATCCACTCGACGCTGGGCCAGTTGCACCAGGGAACTGATGGAGGTGAGCGGATTACCAACTTCATGGGCGATACCCGCTGCCAGTAGGCCAAAGGCTGCCATCTTCTCCTGATGGATCAGTTGAGCCTGGGCTTCCTGCAGCTCTTTGGTGCGTTCCTGAATTCGGACTTCGAGCAAGCTCTGCTGCTCTTTGAGCTGTGCATTCAGATCCCCCAGCCGACCACTGGTCCTGTGCAGGTACCAGGCCATCGTCGAAGCGGCCCAGGTGACCCAGGCCATCACCACGATGTTCAGTGCCACGCTGGGGACATCCTGCTGCGCGCTGGGCACCACCAGAAACAGGAGAGTGTAACTGATGCAGTGCATCGCACAGCTCAGATAGGGCACCACTACCGGATAGCGAATAGCGGCTACCAGCAGCGACAACAGATAGTAGAAGCGATACGGGCTATTCAGCCCGATGTCGTATCGGCACAACAGGGTAATGAAGATGGTTTCGAGGAAAGCGACGATCAGCGGAAAGCGCGAGAGCAGGAAGACGTCGCCACGGAAATAGTAGAACGAATCGACACAGGCATAGACCAGACCGACCGAGAGCAGCACATTGAGCAACACCGGTGAATCAGGGTTGCGGCCGGGGACATTGGCGAGAAGGAAACCAACGAGCAGGCCAAACCACTGAATTTTAACAAGAATACCTGCAGAATCCCGCTGCCATTCCGAAGGGGTGGTGTTCATCCACGAAGCAAGCGGAGACAGGACCGGGCGTAGCATAAGGCTCCAGCAGCAAACTTGAGTTTATTCTACAACAGAGCAGCAAATCGCTGAGGGGCTTGCCATGCCAGGTGATGCCAGAGTGCCTTTCGGTTCAACTCCTATCTGATGCTTCACTGGCAGGATGCGACGTGAATCAGGATTTTCTGAAGGAACTTGCACCATCCTTACTGGCCTTTTTCAGTCTATCAGGACGAAAGAAGTCTTGATCGAACATACGGCACGTGGAGACGTGCTCTGTCGGCCAACACCTCGCCAATGTCGGCTAACGACACATCAAGCCAGGAGGGCTTTACTGATGGCTCGTACTTTCCTGAAGAACCGCCTGTGGCAGACTGTACTGCTCGGCACTGCAACACTGAGTTTGAGCCTGGTCTCCGGTATCAGTGCTCAGGATAAGGCTCCACCGCCTGCTCCTCTACAAAGCGCACCAGCCAGCAAGGTTCTGACCCTTACCCTGGATGATGCCATCAACCTGGCTTTAGACAAGCAGCCTGCCATCCGGGCAGCTCAGCTGTCGTATCAGTCATCGGTCTCGGCCAAGAGCGTCGCTGACAGCTTCCTGGTAGGTCTCGTTCCCGAAGGCCGCATCCGTCGTCAGCAGGCTGCTTCCGGACTTGGTGCTGCTGCTGCCAACGTTCAGCAAGTCGAAATGGAAACCAAGAACGCGGTCAACCGTACCTACATCGGTGTGATCTTTGCCCGCGAACAGCAGAAGTTGGCCAAGGACGCTGTCGAGACGCTGAAGGCAACCTTCAAGGTGGCCAAGCAGTTGCTTGACTCTGGCGAATCGAAGAACGTCACCCAGGACGATCTCGACAAGCTCGATATCTACGTCAAACTGGCTGAAGCCAAGGTGGGTGAAGCCTCGGTGGGCATCCTGCGAGCCAAAGCAGCACTTCGTGAAGCCATCGGCCTGGAGTACAACACCGAATTCGAAATAGCGGAAGACAAACTCACTCGCTATTACGATATCGCTCAGGACTTCACCAAATCGAAGTCGGTCAAACTCTGCTGCAACAAGTCAGCTGAGATGGCTGTAATGTACCGCCCGGAACTGGCCCAGGCTTCCATCCTGGCGGATGTCACCTGCCTCGAAGTACAGGCACAGAAGGCCAACCTGCTGCACTTCTATTCTCGCACGTTCGCAGCTTCTACCGACATCCATGCCAAGGTGTTGCCTTCGCAACTCATTAATGGCGACTATCGTCCTGGCCCGGTTGGTCCGGAAATGCCAACCTTCCTGGTTGGCAATAACGGCAAGCGGACCGAACGGGCTAACATCCTCTTCCAGCGGTCTCTGGCTGTAGTCGACAAGGCTCGCGGCCTGGTTGCCCTGGAAGCTGAAGAAGGCTGTGCCAAGTTTAACCGTGCAGCAGATCAGATTGAACTGCAGAAAATTGCTGTGTCAAAGTCGGATAAGCTCTACAAGAGTGCAGAGAAGTTCTTCCGTCAGGATCAGCTCAAGACAGATGCCCTGCTGACTGCTTATGCTCTGGATGTGAAAAATAAGTCAGATCTGAATGAAGCCTATTACATGTTCGGGATGACTCTGGCCTACCTGCAGCGAGCCACGGCTGGTCATCTCTGGGAATGCTTCATTTCAGATAACAAATAACGGTCGTGACACTTGTGAGTTGAGCGGAAAGCAGAAGCTGACAAGAACTACATTGCCATTCTCAGTCTAACGCCTACTGAGTGGTAGAGTTTTACTTGTCAGCCTGCTCGCTCAACTCACTGACATTTCCCCCTTCCAATACCCCCAGAACCCCGCGGACACCATGATGCAACATCGGCGTAGCTTTCTCGTCCTGGCTGCAGTTCTGCCCCTGCTCGCTGCCACTATCCTTCCTGCTGGTGACCCGGTCATCAAAGCATTTCATATCTCGATCTCCGATTCGGTGATTCGAGGGCAGACCACCCCTGCTGCTGCCATGATTCAGGTTCAGCCGATGTCGGAATTGTTTGCCATGGTGGGGGGCGTGCGCCCTCAGTTCAGTTTCGATAGTCCTGAAACGCTCGCTAAAAATATTCAGGATGGCAAAGTACAACTCGGTGTAATCGCTGGCATCGAACTCGGCTGGCTCGGTGAAAAAGCAAAGGGACTGACCCCCTTGGCCATTGCCTACACACAGGACATCAAAGCCAAGGCTGTTGTGTTGATGCGAAAAGACAGCAGCTCCAAATCGCTGAAGGACTACCAGGGCAAGCGATTAGCCATGCCCCGTCGCACGCAACAGCATGCCCAGATCTTCCTGCATGACAGCCTGCACCGTTGTGGCTGCTCACCCCAGGGCTACTTCGCTGCCTGCACCACTCCTCCCGATGTCGATGCTGCCATCGAAGCTGTGCTCGATAAGGAATCGGACCTGGTGGTTGTGGACAGCACCGGTTGGGATGTATTCCAGGAACGCAAACCCGGCCGTGCCAAGCGATTGGTGGTGGTTGCTGAATCCCCCAGCTTCCCCAATGCTGCTCTCATCTACAAACCAGGCAACATTACCGAGACTGATCTCAAGAAGCTTCGCGAAGGCCTGTTCACTGCTCACCAGCAGCCCTTCTGCCGACAGATTCTGAACTTCTGGAGAATCAGCCAGTTCATTCCCTCCACCCCTGAGTACGATGCCCTGGTGAAGAATATCGTGAAGGAATTCCCGCAACCGATCATCCCTGCGACGTTCACCCAGAGTAAGTAACACCTTGGTTCGACATCCGCCCAAGCCCACTGAGTTTCTCTGTGGGCTTGGTTGTTTTAGGGGAGTGCATTAGCCCCCGGCGAGTCGCCGGGGGTGGTTCACGCGCTGATGAGAGCAGTGTAAGATACCAGCCCGCCGCGCTAGCAAGGGGGGATCGCGACATGGTGAGATATTCTACATGGCGATGGATATTGACTTACCCCAGTTGCAACAAGTCATCGGAGTATGTCGCAAGTTTGGACTATGAATCACGTCGCCTGATGATCCTATCCTTACCAAGTGGCGAATGCTTCAGGTATTCGTCAACGAACCCAATTCCGAAGACACACACCGTTCCTTCCCAGGGATGCCCCAACGACCCGAGTCGATGGTCGGCTGTCACAAAGAGGTGGTATTCCGAGGAAGGCAG
>CAYPJB010000099.1:0-12270 GCA_964410845.1 uncultured Bacteroidales bacterium
ATTGTACCTGCCTCAACTTGATGAGATTCCAAGACACAAGAATGCGATAGGTGACGAGCAGATTGTCTGGTGAGGTATGCACAGCATACCCTACAGCGTCTTCAAGTACTCCACCAGGTCCTTCAGTTCCCCCTCGCTGAGCTTCCCGTTCCCCGTCACCTTCTCTGGTGAATGGGGACCACGAAGCAGTTGCTCCAGCGTTCGTGCCTGGCCATCATGGAGATCCGACAGACGGTCATAGACACCACGCAGCGTCGGTGGGTTGAACCCCTTGTAGTAATCGCCGGAACTTTCCAATCCAACTTCATGTACCTTGTTATCAGTGAAGTATTCGCCTCGATGGCAATTGGCACAGCCGGCCTTGTCGCTGGTGAAGACAGCTTTGCCACGCTGGGCTGATTCGTTCAACTCTCCTGTAGTACCAAGATGTGGGCTCCTCGGTCCTCCCAACGTATTGAAGTAGGCGATGAGTGCTTGCACTTCGTGCTCGGTCAATTTCTTGCCCAGCATCGATTCCTGCATCGACTTCTGCATGGCAGCGGGCAGGCTTTTCTGCCAGCCGTGCCACGTCCAGGGGCCTGTCTGAGAAACATACCGCAGCGAGGGCACCATCTTGGGATTGCCAAAGCGGCCATCATTTCGGGTATCCATAGCGATGCCGTTGCTGTGCCCTTCAAAATGGCAGCTGGCACACGAGTACCACTGGTCGAAGGAGCGTTTGCCATCGTAAAAGATCGCTTCACCTTCACGGGCGAGACTTGGCTGATCCGGGCCACCAAGAACAATAGTATCGACGAGCTTGTGTTCAGGCACATTAATGATTTGAATCGCATTCAACAGATAGTTGGTAACGTAGAGGTGCTTGTTGTCCTTGCTGAAGTGCAGGTACATCGGCCTGCCACCCACTTCCAGTCGTTGATACCGCTTTTCATCCTGACGAAGTTCTTCATCGATGAGAAAGCGACTGTTGAACCCCTGGAAGGGTAGCTTGTGGTTCCGGAACAACAGCAGTTCCTGCGTTCCCGAACCGGAACAGACAAGCCATTCTTCGTTGCTGGAAATCGCCAGTCCTACGGGATCAGCCACGGCTTTACCTGCCGTATCAAGATAGAGCGATGACACCCGCTTCTCATCTTTGATACGTACCCGGGCAACCCGGCTGGCAGTGACCCAGCCGAGCTTGATGGTTCGTTCAGTGGGGCCAGAACCGAAATGATAGACGTACGGTGTGTACGCGAACTCGCCATCATTGCTGACGGCCAGTTGACCCTGATTCAGTCCCGCGAAGGGTTCATCGCGAAGCAACTTACGACTTGCAACATCAATGAAGCTCATGCTGCCATCACCGCTACAGGCAGCAACCAGGGTCTTGCTATCTTTCGTCAGTGCCAGTGCCCGTGGCCAGCGACTGGTGGGGATATGAGCAACTGTAGCCATCGACTTGAGATCTACCACAGCTACCTGATGCGCAGTGCAAAGGGCGACATAAGCGAACTGACTGTTGCTATCAATGACGATACCCCGTGGTTCAAATCCGACCCATAATCGTTTGGGGGTAGCCAGAGTGCCTTGTTGCTGAATGGGGTAGATCACCAGTTCGTGTGCGAATGTAGCAGAGGCCAGCAGGTGCTTGCCATCTGGTGCCATCGCAACGTGAGTTGGCTTGGCACCGCAAGGCAACTCTTGAATTACCTTCTTTTTTAAGAGGCTAACCACACTAACACTACCGCTCGTCTGGTTAGCTGTATAAAGGAATCGTTCGTCGGGGCTGAGTACGCAATCAACAGGGGAACGATCCAGACTGGATGCCTTGGCTTCGCTTCCATGCACCGACGAATGTGCTTCTGTTGAGAGCATTACCATGGATGCCATCAGTGTGGCAAGTGCGAAGACAAATGGAAAAACACGTCCGTGTTGCTGGTGCATAGGAATTACGCCTGAGAAAGAACCTGCTGCCAACGTTCACGTACCTGTGCTGGCAAAGCGGTTCCTGTGGTTCCTAGTTGTTGTACAGTTATCGATGCCACGAGGTTACCAAAGGCGGCAGCTTCCTGTAAAGTCGCACCGGCTGCATAGGCACACGCTATTCCCGCTGAAGTACTGTCTCCAGCGCCGACCACATCAATTGGGCCGCTGACAGGGTAGCCATGAATGATTCTGGTCTCGATGCGCAGGCTGCCTGCACAATCATGGGCAACGGCAAAGGTATCAGCCAGGCAGATTCCTTTTTCACCCATGGTGCAAAAGACGGGACGCTGCAGTTGATGAGCCAGGGCCATCACCGCTAGTTCAGGATCGTCGTCCGTCATGTTGAAGGCACGCTGGCATTCAGCCAGGTTCGGTTTCGTCCAGCAATGGTGGAAATGCTGAATCAGTTCGCGACTGTCTGCCAGCAGCAGCTTGCGCGGCTGTTCGCTGCCCAATTCTGCCAGACGATGACGGACTCCCGAGGTCACGACTCCCGTTTCAGGTTCGCTGACCTGATCGAGGACCAGAAGTGCATCGACGGTAGACCAGAGCTTGGGCAGTTCCTCCATCAGGAACAACTGCACATCGCCGGGAGTGGACGTGTAGTTCTTGATATCGAGACGATTCAACTCTCGGGCAGGCCCCGTGGCTTGCGAGAGCATCGGTTTGGTATAGGTAGGGGTCTTGCGTAACGGGGTCTCCAGCAGGTGTGTAAGATCAATACCTCGCTGGATGAGTTGTTGTTTGAGATCGTAACCACGGCCATCGGTACCAATGAATGAAAGCACTTTGATCCTGCCAACCCCCAATGCGTGCAGGTTATTGATGATAGTGCCTGCAGCTCCCGGTGAATGTCGTACCTGCTTTACCTGGTACGCATCTTGACCAGTTTCAATGGATGGCTCAGTCAGTTGATGATCCAGTTCGAGATACTCGTCTAAAAACAAATCCCCCACGACACCAATGGTGATCCCCGGTAAGCGGGCGAGAATCGTTTCTATCAGAGATTCAGAAAGCATGGCGAGTTCTTACCCTGCTGGTTTCTTCGCTGGCGTTGATTCCTGGAATTGAATCGGTGTGCCATCCTCGAGGGCTTCTGAGCCTCGTTTGATGATCATATCGCCGGGCTTCAAACCATTTTTTACTTCGACCCAGCCTGGTTCACGGTATCCCAGTTCCAGAATGCGTGCCTGTGCAATCCATTCGGTTTGACCATTGCGGTTCGTTCGTTGAACGGGAACAAAAGCTACAAACCCTCGTTCGTTCGGACGAACAGCTTCCTCTGGAATAATGCAGGCTTCTTCATTGGTGCGAAGCGGAAATCGAATGCGAGCGGTGTATCCGGATTGTAACTTTTCCTGACCACTGACATAGATTTCCGATTTGCTCTCAAACATGTGTGTATCATTGTTGGCCACGGTGCTCATGTAGAAAAGCCTGCCGCGATATTGCTGGCGGGGTGAAGCGAGCAAGGTGAATTCAACATCATACAACTGAGGTGCCTGGAGGCTCAATTGAAGCGAGGTGAGATTACGCATCACCGAGGAAAAACTGAGAATTTGAGAGCCAGCCAGTTGGCTGACGGTATCCATGGCTGAAAGGGCAATGTTCTGTGTCATGCGATTTCGCACTGCTGCAGCTGCGCTCTCTGGAACATAGCCGACCAGTCGCAGGCGACTGACATCCGCAATGGTGGCGACGACCCCTTTTTCCTCGATGAAGCTGCCAGCCGTTACCTTGCGGAGATTGATACGACCGGAGTAGGGGGCCCTGACGCGTGATCGATCTAACTGGATCTCTGCCAGTCGCCGATTGGCTTCAGCGGCAGCCACCTCGGCTTCGTTGGTCTTTTGGATGAGTGCGGTACGAGTGCGCTCTTCTTCTGTAATGGCGCCTTTGGCTTCCTGGGCTCGTCGGGCTACGTCACGAGCCTGTTCCAGCGCTGCCTTGGCGCGTTGTTCGTTCGCTGTAGCGAGCGCAAGTTGCGTCTGGAAGCGGCGCTGATCGATGGTTATCAGTACCGTTTCAGATGTGACGAGTTCACCCTCACGAAAGAGCACTTCATCCACGATGCCGCTGACACCTGCTGCAATATCCGTTACACGTTCCGCTTCCAGAACACCTGGAGATTCGACTGCATACTGGAGCGACCGTTTTTCTGCTGTTCCCAGTTCGACATTGCGCTTCAGATTCACCTTGCTGGGGGGGACGGCGGGCACTGCTGGCAGGTTATTATTGTGACATCCCGCTATGATGCCGATCAGCAATGAGAGAGTGACAGAGTTCTTCATGGATTTATGCTACTTACCGTGACAGCAAACGGTGGCGTTCCTCAGTCTTTTTTCATGCTTTGCTGATCTTCCTGACTTTCACAATCGGTTGCGATTTGACGATATTGAGTTCGCCAAGAACGATGACTTGATCTCCGGGTTTAATGTCTGTCGGGAGCCTGGGGAAAGCAAGCCGCCAACTCGTTCCCTTAACGACAACTGCATACTCCTTGATGTGTTTTATCGACATTAATGCCAGCAAACTGCCAACCAGCTTTACCCTGGCACATTCTCTGGTGCTGCCAGTCGTTGCTGGTTGGGGCTTGGGCTTGTCCGATTGAGGCGCTCGGGAAGACGCAGCCTGTAAGCCAAGTGTTTCATTGGGAAGCGTACGATCATCCAGTGCTTCATTGCAAAGTGCGTCTGCAATAGAGTTCTGTTCACGATAAACATGCTGGAAGCGTACCGTGCCTATCTGGGTAATTAACTCGCGAGCGATAGCAACCAGCTTGGCGATGTTTTCGTTCTTGACCTTGTAAACGCCAGTCATCTGTTTAACCAGCAGTTCACTGTCCGCACGGATTTGCACTTCCGTTGCTCCCAGTTCCACCGACTTCTCAAGTGCTCGAATCAATCCGTGGTATTCAGCGATATTATTGGTGGTGTTTCCCAGTCTGCCTTTGAGACTGATAGGCGAAGGCCCCGCACCAAGGATATAGCAGCCATAAGCAGCCGGGCCGGGGTTACCACGAGACCCGCCGTCAATGTTGATCGTGAGCTTCATGCTGGTTACTTTTCGCCTAGAACATAAACAGTGGTGGCAATCATGCGGCTGAATCCGGGCACATCTTCACGTGCAACGCCAACGATGATGATCTGCCCTTTCGCTAAAGATGCTGGAGTAGCAGGCTTGCCGGGATGTTGCGTTTCCTGCGATTTTTTAGCTGTCTTCTTGGTGCTCGATTTCTTATCGCTTTTGTCGTCTTGTTGTTTTTCTGAATCAGACGCGTCTTCAGATTTGGAACTCTTCCCGGTTGAAGACTTCTTTTCAGCAGGCTGATTAGTTCCATCAAGCAAACGGACTACAGACTCATCCAGCAGGCGGAGTTCCAGTTCCTGATTCTTCTCCTTAAATACCAGTTCCTTCTGTGCAGGTGGTCGAAACTTGCCGGATGCTCCACGGATGGAAGTGCCTGTGCTTGATTTCGCAGAGGTTACCAGTTCCTTATACTTGACCTCAATTTTGCGTCCGCCCTCGCTGATCTTGGTGATTTCACCCTTGATCGTGCCGAGAAAAATGACTTGGCGTGGTGTGATTTTCCCATCTTGAGCAGTGATTGAGTTTGTGAAAAAGACGCAAAGAAACATGACCTTGCGTGACCAGTTCATGTAATGACTCCACTCGATCCCGGAGCAGTGTAACATAGCATATTCAGGGCAGCAGTACTACTTGGAAAACGATGGTGATGAGTTGTTGATCATGCTGGCAATCTTCGCCAACAGTTCTTTTGGCTTGAAAGGCTTCTGGAGAAAACTGTTCACTTGATGTTCACCCAGTTGATTGGTTACTTCCTCCTCGGCATATCCACTCATGAGCAGCATTGGCAGTTGCGGATGCTTGCTGCGAATGAGTTGACTGAGTTGTAAGCCGTTCAGGTAGGGCATGGTGAAATCGATGAGCACAGCAGCAATTGAGTTGTCCGCTTTGGCGATGGCATCCAGAGCTTGCCGGGCGTCATTGCAGGTGATGGCATGATAGCCGGCCTGCTCCAAAACGATCCTGACGAATTCGAGCACGCTGGCATCATCTTCCACAACGAGAATGCTTCCTAGTGCAAGAGCAGAGAGTCTTTCAGAAGGAGGATCTTTCATGGTCACACCCACATTGCTGGCCAGTGGAAGGATGACTCGAAAGAGTGTCCCACTTGGCTTGTTGGTTACTACTTGAATGATGCCACCATGCCCGCGGACAATTCCACGTACGGAAGCCAGCCCTAATCCGCGTCCCGTGAATTTGGTGGTGAAGAATGGATCGAAAATCCTTTTCAGTACATCACTGGATATTCCACTGCCGTTGTCCTGAACTTCTAGAAAAGCATGACGACCTTCAGCTACATCCGATTGCATGAAGTCGCTCTTGAGTGCATCACGATCAAAATGTCGTATTCCTGTTCGTATGGCAATGATGCCATCCTTTTGAATTGCATCGGCAGCATTGGTAATCAGGTTCATGACCACCTGACGGACCTGGGTAGCATCACCTTCGATGACTGCTGGCTCGGCCATAACGTGAAGTTGAGCTTTAGGTGAGACCAGCGTCTTCAGCAGATTGACCATCTCGATAACCAGCAGATCGAGATGAATCGGTTCGATGACAAATTTGCCTTTGCCGGAATAGGCCAGCATCTGGCGGGAAAGTTCAGCAGCCCGCTGCGCTGCTTTCTCAATTTCCTTCAGCATCCCCACAACGGGAGACTGGCCAGGTAATTCGGATATAGCCAGATTGGCATAACCAAGCATGCCGGTGAGCAGGTTGTTGAAATCGTGGGCGATGCCACCGGCAAGAACTTCCAGGCTTTCGAGTTTTTGAGCCTGTTGCACACGAAGTTCCAGTTCACGCTGTTCCAGTTCGCGTTTGCGATTCTCGGTGATGTCGATGGCTAGGCCAATCGTTCCGATCAGTTCACCTTGAGTATTTCGGAGTGGTACGACAAAAATATGGAAACACCGGTCGCGGAACTCGAGATCATAGGTAGTGGAATGACCAGCAATTGCCTGAAGATGGGCATGTATGGTTGGGTTGCTTGCATCGTTGGTCTGGAGATACTCGTAAAGGCTCATTCCTACTACGGAATCAGGGGCCAGATCGAGAAGTTTCAGACCTGAGCCGGTAGACGAGGTGAAGTTCAGATGGAGGTCGGTGGTCCAAAGAATAGAAGGAATCTGTTCAACAATCAGTTCAAGGCGTTGTTTATTCGATGAAATCCGTTCTTCCGCTAACTTGCGGTCTGTGATTTCGCGTATAGTGGCAACGACACCAATCGTGTTACCTTGAACATCACGAAGCGGACCATACCTGGCGGTTGTCCAGTGATAGGTGTTATCACGGGTATCGAGAAACTGCAAATCTTCACCGACAATCACCTCGCCGGAGAGAGCACGCTGTAGCTTGGCGACAATGCCGTAACTTTCCAGAAAAGGAAAGATATCTAGAGTTTTTTTTCCTATCACTTCAGCGGCTGTGCGACCGCTGATCTGTTCCATGTGCTTGTTCCAGACACGGTAACGCAACTCTTTGTCGTAAACAACGATACCTTCCTGAGCAAATTCAATGATCTGCTTATAGAATTCATGTGCCTCCTGGCTGGAAATCAGGGCATTTTTGTTAGCTGTGATATCGTAGTTGATGCCGATCATACTGATCGGCTTACCGGTTGCTTTGTCATGAATCAGGCAGCCATCACCAAGAAGCCAGCGAACGCTGCCATCGGGAAGTATGATGCGAAACTCGGTGTGGAGTTTGCAGTTCTGAGAGAGTACTTCATCTATCTGTTTTTTCACTCGCTCCAGGTCGTCTGGATGGACGACATCGAAAAAGTAGCTAAGGGGAACTTTGCCGTTCTCAGAAGCACGCTGAAAGATCTCACACTGCTTCTCGTCCCAGTAAGATGTGTTTGAATCAAGATTCAACGCCCATGTTCCCATGTTTGCAGATTGAAGTGCTAACTGCAGTCGAGTTTCACTTTGTCGCAGTTCCTCTTCCGTTTTCTTTTGCTGGGTGATATCAACATGGCACCCCATGATGCGAATAGCTCTTCCAGCCTCATCGCGATAGACCCGACCCCGACTCAGCATCGTACGGTAATGACCGTCCTTGTGACGAAGCCGAAAACAAATCTCGTACATGCGGTTTGGATCCGCTTTGGCAGCATTGATGACCGTCCATGAAGATGCGAAATCATCGGGATGCAGCAGGCGCTCCCAGGTGCTGAATGCATTCGGCAATTCGTGATCTTCATAACCCAACTGTGATTTCCAGATCGGGGACAGGTAGACATCATTAGTCAGAAGGTCCCAATTCCAGAAACCAATATTACCTGCCCAGAATGCAAGACGAAGTAGCTCGTCGCTATCGTGAGATACCTGGCTGGGAAGGTTTGAATCCATGGAAACTATCGTGCAGCAGATATAGTCAAAACTCAACGAAAATATGCAAGGAAAGGGGGTAGAAATAGCACCAAGCCTATGATGGCAGCTACAACACTGGCAATAAGGACGGCTCCGGCAGCAACGTCGAGTGCTGGCCAGCAGCGATTCTTCATTTCTTCCGGTAGTCCGTGAAACACGCGTTCAACAGCACTATTGAGCAGTTCTGCTGTCAAAACCAGGCCAATGGCGAGTAACAGGATCATCCATCGAATAGCATCGAACTGGAATACCAAAGCCAGCAGGACGGAAAGCAAGGTGAGAGGCAGATGGACGTAGAAACTGGTCTGCCCCTGCATTCCCCAATAAATACCTCGACAGGCAACGTAGAATTTTCCAAGCCAACTGAACTGTGGTTTGCCTGACGGAATATCTGGCATCTTGTTTCTCTACGCTAACATTTTGTGGATGATGTTGCCGTGCACATCCGTCAAACGGAAGTCACGTCCCTGGAAGCGGAACGTCAGCTTGGTGTGATCAAAGCCGAGCAGATGCAACAGCGTGGCATGCAGATCATGAACGTGCACGCGATCTTCCACTGCATTGAAACCGAGTTCATCCGACTTGCCCATCACGAGCCCGGGTTTGGTGCCTCCACCAGCGAACCACATCGTAAAGCAGTTCGGATGATGATCACGACCATCATCGCCACCTTGCACCATCGGTGTACGGCCAAACTCACCGCCCCAGATAACGAGTGTCTCATCGAGCACCCCTCGTTGCTTCAAATCCTTGATGAGGGCAGCAGCGGGTTGATCGGTCTTCTTGCACTCGGTTTTGAGCCCGTTCACCAATCCACCGTGATGATCCCATGCTTCATGAAAGAGTTGCACAAAACGCACACCACGTTCAACGAGGCGGCGAGCCAGCAGGCAGTTGTTCGCGAACGAGGGCTTGCCTGGCTCGGCACCATACATGTCCAACGTGGCTTTCGATTCCTTGCTGATATCCATGAGATCGGGTGCGGATGCTTGCATCTTGTAGGCTAACTCAAAGGCACTGATACGGGCAGCGATCTCCGGGTCACCCATAATGCCCAGTCGTTCCTGATTGAGTTGTTTGATGACGTCCAGCGAGTCGCGTTGTGCCTGGCGATCGATGCCTGGCGGGTTCGACAGGAATAGTACAGGGTCGCCTGCACTGCGGAAGAGTACCCCGTTGTGTACAGTCGGTAGAAACCCCGCACCCCAGTTCGATTGCCCACCACTCGGACCTTTACTACCCGAACTGAAGACCACGAAGCCGGGCAGATCTTCCGCTTCGCTGCCCAGACCATAAGTCACCCAGGAACCAAAGCTCGGTCTGCCAAACTGTTGAGCCCCCGTGTTCATGAAGATCTGAGCGGGGGCGTGATTGAACGCATCGGTCGCCATGGATTTCACGATGGTGATATCGTCTACCATCGTCGAAAGGTGAGGCAACAGTTCCGATATCTCAGTACCGTTCTTGCCCACTTTGTTGAACTTGAATTTGGGGCCTAACAGCTTCGAGTTCGGATTGATGAAAGCGGCACGATACCCTTTCAGCAACTCTGGGGGAGGGAGGGTTCCGTTCAGTTTGGTCAATGTCGGCTTATTATCGAAGAGTTCCAGATGGCTCGGCGCTCCAGCCATAAAGAGAAAGATCACCCGCTTGGCCTTGGGAGCGAAATGAGGCTTCTTGACCGACATCGGCGATTGACCTTCACCAGCGATCAGCCCCTGGCAGAGCAGGTTCATCAATCCAATGGTGCCAAGCCCGACGCCACATTCACGAAAGAACCAGCGCCGCGAATGATATCGTTGTTGTTCGTTGTGGAAATCACCGAGAGAGAGCATGCGACGTTCCTGGAACTACCTCCTCAGTTTACTTCCACTCTTACGCTATTGCCATGTGAAACCGCCCTAACCATCGCCCGGCATCTCACTAACATACCACTAACCAAGAGGAGTTAGTGTCACCATGTTGCGATTGTCAGCGCTCGCCGAGTCCGTCAAGCCATCCGCTACGTTAGCTGCTGGGGCCAAGGCCAAAGAGATGAAAGCCGCTGGCATCAAAGTCTACGACTTCACCCTGGGCGAACCCGACTTCCCGACACCCGAACACATTCGTACCGCAGCTATTGCTGCCATGCAGGCGGGGCACACCAAATACACTGCTGCAGAAGGTTTGCCTGCACTTCGTCAAGCTGTGGCTAAGAGCTACGCAGATCGTACCGGTCTGCAGTATGGCATTGATCAGGTGTTGATCTCGAACGGCGCCAAGCATTCGCTGCACAATGCGTTGAGTGCATTGGTTGGCGTCGGTGATGAAGTGATTATTCCTTCACCCTACTGGACGAGCTACGCTGACTTGGTGGGTATGACAGGGGCCAGCATCCAGTTTATCCCCACCACTTTCGAACAAGGCTTCAAACTTTCCGCGGCACAACTGCGTGCAGCGATCACACCCAAAACCAAACTGCTGCTGATGAACTCGCCCAGCAACCCAACCGGTGTGACGTATTCGAAAAAAGAACTGCTCGAACTGGCCAAGGTTGTCGTCGAGAAAAAGATCGCCGTTCTCTCCGATGAAATATACGAGAATCTGACTTATGACGATGTTCAATCAACCTGCATGGCCACGTTGTTGCCCGAGATGAAAGAACTCACCGTAGTAGTCAGCGGTGGATCCAAGAGTTTTGCCATGACCGGCTGGCGCATTGGCTGGGCAGTTGGCCCGAAGCATGTCATCAAGGCGATGGGCAACATTCAAAGTCAGCAGACAGGTTGCCCGAACAGTATCAGCCAGCATGCAGCTGTCGTCGCACTCACCAGCGATCAGAAAGCAATGCACGACATGCGTGCCGAGTTCCAGTCCCGCCGCGATCTCATCTGCAAAGGCCTCGCCAGCCTGCCTGGCATCACCGTTTTACCTGCCACCGGTGCCTTCTACGCTTTCTTCGATGTCAGCAAACACTTCGGCCGCACCCTGCATGGCATCAAGATCGAAAATGGAGCCGACTTCTGCCGAGCCGCACTGGAAAAAGTGCAAGTCAGCGTTGTGCCTGGTTCTGCTTTCGGTGCTGAAGGGTACGTCCGTCTTTCCTTCGCTTCGAGTCGTGAAGACCTGCTAGGCGGAGTCGAGCAGTTACGAAAGCTGCTGGCATAATGCATGTCCGAATCAGAACTGTGCAACGAACAAGGCCACTCTTGAAGCTCAAGAGTGGCCTACTCCATTACTTCTTCTCAACCTTCCCTTCGATCTTCACTTCTTGCTCACCGTTAATTATTGCCATTTGTTGAGCGAACAGCTCACCTACTGTGACAGGGCTTGAAAGTGATACTACTACCTCCTCTTTTTCCTGGGAGGTGCGAAGACTATTGAGGAGTGTGACCAACTGAAGATGGTTTGCCTCTTCTTTAGCTGGAGTACTATTTGTAGTTCCACTGGCTCGAAGTACTTTCATCAAACTGATCAAGGCTATGACTTGTTTGTGACTGCTGCTTGCTGCTTCCGGGGTAGAGCAGATGAGGCGAGTGGTGACCACAGGGCGATCTGATATTGAGACGCTTGTTCTCAATGAATCCAGATGCCGAAGCATGGGAGCAATTATTGGCATCATTGGATTCCCTTCTCCTGCCTCCTGCATTACATGCTGGACTTGATTGTGTTTCATGTGAATTGCTATCGAAGCCATCTCATCACTACCTGGCCATGCATTCAGCCATTTTGGTTTGGTCACTGGTTGACGAGATGTGGTGAGCCAGCGATCCAATTCTTCAGTGCTTCGCGTGAAGACAAGGGTACGGTCATCAGGTCGCAGGAAGTATTCGACTCGTTGGTTTTCCGATTTGCCTTTTGTTTG
>CAYPJB010000100.1:0-12264 GCA_964410845.1 uncultured Bacteroidales bacterium
GTTACAAAAACTACCGGACGGTACCACGAAGTTGCGCGTGGCGCCCATGATCAAATGCGCACTCAACAGCAATGAGCAATCGAATGTCTTTCTCGAATCACTCAAGCTGAAGAACGCTGTGAGCAAGCTGGAACAGCGGTATGAAAAGCTGGCGTTCGAAGTAACGCTGTCGCAGGATCAGTACCTTGTGATGACAGCGACACCCGTCGAAAGACCTATTGATCCCAAGGCGGAAAGCTGGGGAGATCTGGCCTTCATGCAGTATCCGACAGATCAGCAAGTCGTGCTCGTCTTTCGAGGTGCCTCGGTGCTGGCGAATAAGACTCCGGATGCCCCCCGAAAGGGGAATGCCTGGCCCCTCGCCTGGCAGACCAGCGAAATCCAGGCACCCATGATCGTTAATAAACCTTGCATGAAATAAGCAGCAAGAAGTCGCTGGTTGATCTTGGTGTGCATGTTTCTGGACTGACAACCAACAACTACTCTATAGCACTCAAATTACTCCATCGCTGCACCTCCTGCGAAGCTTCGTGAAGGGTCTTGCCTGAAATGCCATCCAGTACCGATTGCCACCAGGGATGATGTTGAAATCGATTCGCCAGCCATTGGCTGAAATAATACCCTGCAGGCACGAACAGAATGCCGAACAGGTAATTGACCAGCACCCATTGGTGATTCAGCTTGTCGAAGAGATTCGTCTGACCATGCGAGCCCCATTGCACCAGCCAGTAGAACCCGATCATCATTGCACTGAAGCCCACGAGGGGCGAAAGCAACATGATCCATTTGAACTGACGAATCCTGGCAACTCGCAGTTCTTCGAGAGTGCGTTGGATGTTCGCTACCTGGCCTGTCCAGTCGAGTTCGGAAAGGCGCTTCAGTTGTCGGATGCTGTCGATCAGCAGTACCAATGCAGCAATCATCAGGATGCCTGCAGGGATGAGTACCCGTGAATCCTGCCAATGCTGGCTCAGGAAGTTGCCATCGGTGAGCAGCACGGCAATGCAAAACACGACATCGACAGCGGGCCAGAACGCAAAACGTTTCATCCGCCTTTCCGTAGGCTGCATCACCACCCGGCGCATCAGTTCGTTCCCGAGTGCCAGCGAGCGTTCGAGCTTCTGATCAAGCTGCAACCAGCATTGTTCGAGTTCTTCCAGATGCATGACTATGCCCCCTCGCTTGCGGATTGAACGGTATGTCTAAGTTCAGACTTGAGTCGATTCAGGCGGGTTCCTACGTTGGTTTCGCTGATGCCTAGCACATCGCCGATCTCGCTGTAGGAATGCCCTTCGAGATGGAGCAGCAGCATCGCCCGATCAGCATCGTTGTGCTGCTGCAGCAGTTCACGTACTTCGTCGAGTTGTTCCTGCTTGTCGGTGTTGTCGTTGCTTGGAACTGAGCCTTCATCGAGCCCAGTAGCAGTGCGCCCCCACCGTTTCTTTCGACGCTGAAAATCGATGGCAACGTTGAGAGCCACCCGGTACATCCAGGTGGAGAACGGGCGGCTTCGATCATACCGGGGAAACGCCGACCAGAGATGACTGGTGATCTCTTGCAGCAGATCATCCCGATCATGGGTGTTGCTGGTGTAGACCCAGCAAACCTTCATCAACGGTCGCTGATTGGCAGTCAGCAGCGTCAAGAATTGATCATGAACCGGCATCGACACTGCCCCAAAACTGCTGCAAAAGGTGTTACAGCAGGTGATTCGTTCGATTGGGCAGATTCATCACAGAAATGTTCTACTTCTTCGGAGGATAGGTGCGATAGACAGGCTTCTTACCTGCTTCACCACGCAGTTGACCTGCAACCCAACTCAAACCATCCAGATTGTCCTGTAGCCTGGCTTCGACATCATACTCATGCATATGTCCCAGGACGGCAACCGGTCCCTTATAGCCTGAATCAATCAATTGACGTACCACTGTCACATCGAGTGAGCCGGTGCCGATGGGCAGTATCTTCTTGCCAATCTTGTCGCCCTTGGGTTCCATGCCATTGAGCGTGACGCACTTCAAATGGGGCTTCAGCAGCTTGAACACTTCAGGCAGACGATTCAGATGATCGTGCCCATGATGCAGGTTGTAGACCACGCCAACCGTTGGTTCATTCAGTGCCATGAGGAGCTTGAGCAGATTCTCCGGTTCGCCGATCCAGCCGCCGTGGTTGTAGAGCCCCACGGTGCAACCCGCCTCCGTGGCTGCTGCGATGATCGGCTTCATCGCCTTGACCACTTGGTCGATCTTGGCTTCATCAGTGGCGCCAGTGGGATCGGGTGGCATCACCCAAAGCTCGGTAACAATCTTCTGTCGTTTCAGTATTGCGAGGATGGTTTCCGCATCCTTGTTCATGACCGCAGGGAACCAGACAGCTTGCAGCCTGATGCCTGCTTGCACGCAGAGCTTCACTTCTTCTTCAAACGTGGGCAGATGCTTGTCGCGCCAATCGTAGGCATAACGATTGATGCCTAGCTTCTTCAGCATCGCTACCCGTTCCGCCGGGCCTCGCGATTTGGCATCGAAGGGAACGATGCACCAGGCGACCAGGTTGTCAGAACGAAAGAGGTCTGATGGCTCGCTTGCCACCAGACCTGCCAGAACCATCATGCATGCTGTCAGCATTAGTTGACCCGATAAACTTCACGCTCCACCGCTTCGATGATATCACGCACCGGGCAACGATCAATGTTGGAAAACAGGGGAGCATCATCTTCCAGCATCTGGGCCACTTTGCGTTCTGCTGCAATGGCAGTGGTGTGGCTCTTGGCTCCGTAGAAGTGGCCAATCTCGTTGTAACTGGCACCAGCCAGGCGACGTGCAAGGTACATCACCAGCATGCGCGGATAACTGATCGCCCGTGCCCGGCTGTTCTCGTGCAGTCGCTTGGGTTCGATGCCCAGTTGCTTGCAGACGAGTTGCTCCAGTTGAGACAGCGTGGTGACTTTGCCTTGCTCGGGGAACTGGTCGGCGACTGCATCCCGTACGGTGGCCAATGTCACCGGGGCTTGATGTACCTGCACATAATGGCGCACGGTGTGAAGCACGCCTTCGATCTCGCGAACATTGCCTCGCATGCGTTCCGCCAGGAACTGCATGGCATCGCGAGGAAGCTGCAGGTTCATCTTCTCGCCCTTGGCTTGCATCATGTTCATGCGAGTAGTCTTGTCAGGGAGTTCCATCGGCCAGCAACCACCACCGATCAGTCGATCAGCGAGGAGTGGCATCGCTTCGGCAAGGAGTTTGGGGTGCTTGTCGCAGGTGAGCACCACCGGGTGGCCATGACGGATCAGCGTATCGATGGTGTGGATGAACTCTTCCTGAGACGATTTCTTGCCCGCGAGGAAGTGGACGCCATCAACGAGGAGGGCAGCAGCATCGCGGAACTGTTTCCGGAAGCTACCCATTTGGTTGGTGCCTAGCGAACTGAGGAAACGGTTCGTGAAGTCTTCAGCGTGCAGGTAGACAACGTGTGCACCGTTCAGTTGCTTTTTGAGTGTCTGGAAGAGCCCTTCCAGTAAATGCGTCTTACCAACGCCGCTGGGCCCAAAGAGGGTGATCAGGTGCGGAGCGTGCTCGACATCCTGTAACAGGTTGAGAATGCCCTGGTACGCCAGGCGGTTGCAGGGGCCTACCACAAAGTCGTCTAGCTGCTTCCACTTGCGAGGCTGACGCGAGGTCTTGACGGGCCTCAGGCTGCTGAGTGGTTCTCCACGCAGCACAGCATCCATGCGAGCATTCATCAGGCGGTCCTCCTTGGTGGCAATCTCTGCTAATCCAGCAGAGGGTTCGAGAGCTTCCGCGACCTTGCCGGGCACCGCGCCAGGCAGAATCGCTCCGTCCGGATCAAGCGCAATCTGGATCTCCGGCAAAATGCCGAGCGCTTCCAGAGCAACTTCCCGTAACGGTTCCATGAAGTTCTTGGTGATTCGGTCTTTGTGGAACTGGGCAGGCACATAAACGGTGAGCACATTGTCGCTCATCGCCATGCGGCTGCGTCCAAACCAGACGTCGTACCTGGTTTCTCCCAGACGATGTGCGAGCAGGGTGGCCAGCGCATCAAGGGAAACCGGTTGGGATGGGGGAGATGCCAATTGTGTCGTGCTCATTTCCGTGGCACAAGAAGAAAGGCACACCGCTGGGGTATGCACAGTATCCGAAGTTATTGTGTGCTCCGGCCTTTTCACCACGGGTCTCCTGCAAATCTTCTCACGTTCCAGGTCGGTTCCACCGATATCATCAGAATCCATCCCACCACTGGCGAAAAGCCGCAGCAGGCCCGACGGGAAAATCCGTCAGCAATCAGTATTGCTTCTTGCGATTCAGCATTGCATAATGCTATAAGCATCGCTTCATGCGATCCATGATTGCATGGAGTTATCTTACCGTCTTCGCCCCCCTTCTGCCAAGCAGAAAGCGATGGAATATGCCAACTGCATCGATTGAGCTGGGAAAACTGCCTGAATGGATTGAAGTCGGCAAACACCTGAGCAAAGCTCGCCGCCTGAAAGGGCTGACTCAGAAGGGCTTGGCTGATAAATGCCAGTTGCGACAGGGAGAGATTTCAGCATTCGAGAGCGGTCGCAGGCACCCCACTTTGGCCCAGCTCACAGAACTGTCACGCTCGCTCGACACCCCTCTGCAGTGGTTCATCACCGGCACCCCGGAAGCACCCGGATCGACCCTGACCGACCTGACCATGGAACTCCGCTACTGGGGACTGACTGACCTGCCTACCGACAAGACGAGAATCGTCGGGGCCTGCCGACCACTGGAACAATTGCTCTGCCTGGCGCTGAGAGGTGACGCGGTACCAACGATTATTGTCGAATCGTTCCCCTACCTCTTGGCAACTACTCGATGGAAATCACGACTGGTCCTCGCCTACGCCCGTGAAGCAGGCGATGGTCGAGTACTCACCCGACTCGGCTGGCTGGCGGACATCGCCCGTAGCCTGCACAAGGCTGGCGACCTTCCCGAAGCGGAGAACCAGCGCGGCCCCCTGCTGACACTGACCAAGAAAGCCACCAAGGGCGAGAAAGCTGACAGCCTCGGCCACCCCGCCGGCGACTTCGCCACGGTGACGGTTCTCAACATGCGATGGAACATCACCTACTCCGGCACCGCTGATGCCTTCAAGAAACGATCCGAAGCTTTGCGAGCACTAAAACCCACCAGAACAGAATAGTAGTCATCACGCTCCGCCGTGATGACAGCGACGGTGAGAGTGCGACACGATGGCAGCCCGCAGCGCAAGCAAGGAGAGACCGCGCGAAGGTAAGATGGATTACTTAACGAAGGTTATTGACATTCCCAGGTCGCACGTCAGCAATCGGATTTAACACAAGTTTCAACCCCTCACCCCCGGCCCCTCTCCCGAGAGGGAGAGGGGAGCATGTAAAGTACTCTCACCGTTGCTGTCATCACGACGGAGCGTGATGACCACAATCCAGGCAGTGTCGAACATTATTGACTTCACGCCCTCCATCGGTGATGCTGCAGGCAAGTATCACTGGGGTCATAATGATGAAGTATCTCTGTGTAGTAAGCATGTGGTTGGCAGCATTTCCAGTAGCAGCACAAGACAAGCTTGCTGAATCTCCACCTAGCAAGAGACTGGTGCGAGAGCTAAAGTGCCTGGACAACACAGCGAATTGCACGCAGATCCAGTTCACCCCCAATGGCAAAGAACTGCTCGCCTGCGATTACCCCGGTGGCAAGATCACACACTGGGATGTGAGTACAGTCGAAGTCCTATCCTTGTTTGATGCAGGCCATGGCTATCGCAGCAGTGCAGCGTACTTTCATCTGAGCAAGGATGGCAAAACCCTCTTTGCGGATGACAGCCATCAGCGGCCCAAAATAACCGAGATCAAGCGTGACGATAAAGTGATCAGGCGCTGGGAGATGGATGGGGCCGTCAAAGCCTGGAACCTGACGACAGCCGAGATGTTGCCCAAGTTTCAGCACACACCTCCACGTTACATAATCCATACCCAATACGCACCTGATGGATTGACGTTCTGCACCCTGGAGGAACCAAGTGGCGACTACGCAACCAGACCACCTCGCTCCTATTCTTTTTGGAATGTTCAAAGTCGTGAAGTGAGAGCATTGCCAGGCAACATTATGAACATTCCGACGTACTCATCAGATGGCAAAACCCTGGCCCTGGTGCTTGGCAAGGAGAATGTTGCCTCGGAAATCGTGTTGTTGGATGTGAAAACTCTCAAGGAACTGCGTCGGCAGCCTCTGAAATCAGGGTTGATCACTTCTCTCAACCTGACTTTCTCTACCGATGACCAATGGCTGATCGGGCAACTGCGCAAGAAAGATGATGGCGAAGGAACCAGCCACTGGACTCCTCAGATCATGGTGTGGAATGCACGAACGGGAGAAGAAGTCTTCTCCCATACAGGAGAGGCGTTTACCGACTGGTTTAATCCAAGCTCTACACACGATGGTCGCTACCTGACACTGACGAACTGGTATCCACCGATTGATAGCTTCAAAGAACAACTGCCCAAAGAACGTCGTGGTCAACTCCTGATCATCGATTTACCAGCCAGGAAACTGGTCCATCGAGTGATGCTGACAGAACCGGTCACCGGCAATTCAACAGTCAGTGTCAGCAAAGCAGTCATCCATCCGCATGGCAAAGTCGTTGTGGCGATTAGCCGTATCTGGCGACACGATGATTCTGTGGAGGAAGATAAGGCGATGCAACTAGTCGGTAAGCCCGCCTTCCACTGCATCGAACTAGCTACTGGAAAAATCATAGAACAAAACGATCTCAACCTGGGAAACACCTGCGCCTTCAGCCCAGATGGCAAGCTGCTTGCTGTGAGTAATAAGGGAAGCATCCAACTCTGGAACGTAGCTGATTGGAGTCAACCAAAGTAGGAGAGTTCAACCCATGCTCCCCTCTCCCTCCCGGGGAGAGGGGTCGGGGGTGAGGGGTTTTACTCGTGTTAAACCCGATTGCCGTTCGCGACATGGGTATGTCAATATCCTTCGCCAAGTTGTATATCCAGCATTCGCGCGGTCTCCCCTTGCTCGCGCTGCGGGCTGCCATCGTGACGCACTTTCACTATTGCTGTCATCACGACGGAGCGTGATGAATACAATGGTTAAATGTCTACTCCAACTATGCCGACTGTTGATCGTTCCCGGGTTGCCATCGCTATCATTGCACTGGTGGCCATTGCGGCACATCTCATTCTCAAGTACGCCATCACCGACTGGTATCGCACCTGGCCCGGCATGGCCAATTTGCCTCTTCTGGCTGCACTGGGCATCGGTGGCATCCCGCTCGTTCTGGAACTGATCCAGAAGGCACTCCGAAAAGAGTTCGGCTCCGACCTTCTTGCAGGTATCTCCATCGTCACCTCCGTCATCCTGGGCGAGTACCTGGCTGGCACCCTGGTGGTGCTGATGCTCTCCGGTGGTGAAGCCCTCGAAGGCTACGCTGTGCAAAGTGCGTCTTCGGTACTGCGGGCACTGGCCAAGCGTATGCCCTCGGTGGCTCATCGCAAGAAGGAAGGACAACTGCGTGATGTCAAACTCGATGAAGTCGCAGTTGGCGATACGCTTGTCATCCATCCCCATGAGATATGCCCCGTCGATGGCACCGTGCTCGAAGGGCATGGCACCATGGATGAATCGTACCTCACGGGCGAACCTTACCTGCTTCCCAAGTCACCTGGATCTGCAGTGCTCTCAGGCTCGATCAATGGCGAAGCAGTGCTCATCATCCAGGCGGATAAACTGGCAGTCGATTCCCGTTACGCCAAGATCATGCAGGTGATGCGGGACAGCGAACAGCACCGTCCTCAACTGCGTCGGCTCGGCGATCAACTCGGTGCCTGGTACACGCCGCTTGCTGTGGGTATTGCCATCCTGGCCTGGATCATCAGTCAGGAGGCAACACGGTTCCTGGCTGTTCTTGTTGTCGCCACCCCCTGCCCCCTCCTGATCTCCATCCCTGTCGCCATCATTGGAGCCATCTCGCTGGCCGCTCGGCGAGGCATCATCATCAAGAACCCCGCTGCGCTCGAAACCATCCAGATCTGCAGCACTGCCATCTTCGATAAGACTGGCACGTTGACGTATGGCAAACCCGAACTGACCGAAGTCCTGCCGATTGCCAGGTTCACCAGTGATGAGATCCTCCGCTGGACAGCCAGCCTGGAGCGCTACTCGAAGCATCCACTGGCCAGTGCCATCCTCCATTCCGCCGAGGAGAAAGGGCTGGCACTCATTCCCGCAGAGCACGTGAGCGAGAAGCCCGGCCAGGGTCTGGTCGGCAAGCTCGGCGGACATGAAGTGATGGTGACCCATCGTCGCAAGTATCTGAAACTGCATCCAGAGAAGGAATCGCTGATGCCTGCAGTGGCACCGGGCATGGAGTGCCTAATCCTGGTGGATGGCGAGTATGCAGCCACGTTCCGTTTTCGTGATCGTCCTCGCCGGGATGGCAGACCGTTCATCGATCACCTGAGCCCCAAGCATGGTATCAACCGGGTCCTGCTGGTTTCAGGCGACCGTGAAAGCGAGGTGGAGTACCTGGCGAAACTCATGGGTATAACTGATACGTATGCCTCGCAGACGCCTGAAGCCAAACTTGAACTGGTCAAGCAAGAGACAGCCAAGGCCCGCACTATCTACGTGGGTGATGGCATCAACGATGCCCCGGCACTCACCGCAGCATCCGTGGGCATTGCTTTCGGCCAGAACAGCGACATCACCGCTGAGGCTGCCGACGCGGTCATTCTCGAAAGCAGCCTGACGAAAGTGGATGAACTGCTGCACATCGGCCAGCGTATGCGGAGCATCGCACTGCAAAGTGCAGTGGGGGGTATGGCACTCAGCGTCGTCGGAATGCTCTTCGCTGCAGCAGGATACCTGCCACCCGTAGCCGGGGCTGTCTGCCAGGAGATCATCGACGTCTGGGCAGTGCTGAACGCCCTTCGGGTAGCCTGGCCACCGAAACAATTGACGGATTATGGTGAGTAGTTACGCATCCACCATATCCACTGTCACCTGATGCCGCTCCCGCGCATCAGTGCTGCCTTGCCGAAGGGCTTCGAGCAGATCAGCTTCATCACGTACCGTGTAGGCGAAGACGGTGTAACAACAGCCAACCACCGCCAGTTGATGTCCATCGCTATTACCTACTTTTGCCCAAGGCTGTCGCCTGTTGATGTGGCATTCTCTTGCTCGCTGGCGAAGCCTGCCATCCATGTTGGAAGACATGATCTCGACGCCATCCAGCAAAGGCTCCTGACTGAGGATATCATCGAAGTCCTGCCCCCAGCGATAGGGATGAGCCGCGACAATCACTCCACCCTGGGCATGCACTTCGCTGCATAGGTCTTTCAGGTGGATGCCCTTGGGAAATTTGCTGGCATCGTGGACGCCATAACAGAGGAAATGCCCATCGTACGCCGAGACTTCGATGCCCGCATAGACTTGCACGCTGGGGGTAGCAGCACGCAATTCATCGAGTTCCTCTTCGCTCCAGAGCCAATCGTGCTCGGTAATGACAACTCCGGACAGACCCAGATCGTACGCGTGCCTGACCAGCGCAAACGGGTTGATCACGCTATCGGGTGAGTGCCTGCGGGTATGCAGATGCATGTCGAAAGCGATGACAGGCTGGCTCAAATCAGGAACACCCAGGTAAGAAGGATGAAGATGGGAAGCAGGATAATGGAACTGTAGAGCAGATACCCGAAGAAACTGGGCATTTTGAGGCCCGCATTCTCAGCGATGCTCTTCACCATGAAGTTCGGACCATTGCCGATGTAGGTCATGGCGCCCATGAACACCGCGCCGATGGAAATGGGAATCAGCAGTAAATCGTTGGGTCGCGTCGCACCCGGTTCCAGCGACCGTGCTGCTTCAAAGAAAATAGCATAGGTTGGGGCATTATCGAGAACGCTCGAGAGCAGCCCGGTGGTCCAGAAGTAATGCCAGGGCAGGGTCAGTCCCAGTTCAGCTCCACGTACCTGCAGAATTTCCAGGGGAGGCATCATGCAGATGAAGATGCCAATAAACAGAAATGCCACTTCGCCAATGGCTGTGAAGTTGAATTCGTTCCTGGCACGGATGGCATGACTGGTCGTGAACCAACTGAGGCCGGTGATCAGCAAGGTCAACACGACACGGAGATACTTGGGAACAATCCACTCTGTGTTCAGAAAGGGTTTTCCTGGCACTAACAACGCTAGGCAGAGGACAATCAGCAGCAGCCAGAGGTAGTTCCATTGACCTTCCATGACAAGTGTTTTGCCTCGTGCCCCATCCGGAAGGATGGCTGGATGCGTGTCAGGAACCGTTTCATATCGATAGACGATCGTATCCCAGACAAAATACAAACTGAGAAGGAAACCAGCGCACCAGGCCCAGTGCGGAGTCAGAACGAGTGTCCACAGGAAGGGCACACCACGCAGATATCCAATGAACAGTGGTGGATCACCCAGAGGCAGCAATGAACCGCCGATGTTGGCAACCAGAAAGATGAAGAAGAGGACCGTGTGCGTTTTATGCTTGCGGTGCCGATTCACCTCCAGCAGAGGACGGATGAGCAACATGGAAGCTCCCGTCGTACCGATGAAACTGGCGAGCATCGTTCCCACAAGAAGGATCATCGTGTTCACCGCGGGATGCGCATGCATGCGAATATCCCAGCGTATGCCCCCACTGATCGTGTAGAGACTGAAAAGCATCACGATAAAGGGGAGATAGTCATCGACTAGCGAATGTTCCAGCACAGCCAGCACCGACGGCAAGCCAACTGCTTCGCCATGAAAGCCTGTCTGCCGGTAGTAGTAGTAGAAGAGGGTGATGCCACCCAGAACGACACTGATCAGTAGTTTATTGCGGTTACGTTCCCACCAGTGATACGTGCCATGAAATAGGGGCAGGATGGCAATGCAGAGCAGCAGCAGGCAGAACGGAATAGCAGCCAGCAGGCTCGGCGCATCGGCAGGGCCGGCATAGGCCAAGAGGTTCGCTAACATCATCGTGACGATAGTTCTCGGTTAAACAGTTTTACTCATTGTAGAGTTGAGCCTTCCACGGAAACCAGCAGTGGGGGAAATTCTCGAATTGGAGTATTCTGCCGCCGGGCAACAAACAGTTTGCGTGCTTCCTTGAGAAAGGCAAAGACCTGTGGCAACTGCCAATCAGGATACGTCCACGGGCGAGGCTCGAACTCGCCATCATGGAACCGCAGTGTCACTTCCGCAAAGATACCACCATGCAAGTAGATGCGATGCGATTGATCCTTGGTAGTGGCCAGCACAAACTTGCCAAGCCCGAGAAAACCCGGATCAAGATTGAGTGGCCGGGCCTCGGCAAATCGGCGAGACGAGATGACTGCATCTTCGATGCTGATAGTGAGTCGTTTGACGGCAGCCAATTGATCGGGTTGCTGTAAACGATCAAACGCCCAGTAACGCTTGAGCAGACCAGTTCCCATGCTCGCTTCGTAGTAGGCCGTGTTACGGAATTCGATCGTGGGGCCCGTGAGTGCGACTGGGCCAAAATGCTGAATAAGTTTTTCCGCACTCTCATCGAGCAGTGATGCATGCCGACTGAAGCCTGCAATGATCAGCATGACGGGTTCGATCAGTCCCAGCGTTTGCATGCTTACCGTTCTCGAAGCATGAAGAAGGATTGCTCACCGCCTGTCTCGATCTGCAGCAACCCATACTTCCTGGCGATGCCATGCTGGCCTTGCACAAGATCATTGTGACTTTCCGCGATATGAACGAGAGAACGCATCATATCGTTCATCGCCTCCTGATCATTCGGTTTTCTGCGGAAGCGTTCGGCCAATTGTGGTGCTTCCTGATCACTGAATCGGATCAGCGATTCCACCATGGTGGTAAACGATTGCAGTACATACTTAGCGTCTTCCGGGGCACGCAGTTCTTTCAGTTCCTTGAGAATAGGTTGCAGTTGGTTGCTCAAAGGCTGAAACTGCCTCAGGAAGCCTGGAATATTGTTGGTGCCTTGCCGAATCTGCAAGGTACTCTGCATCGCCGAATGCATGCGATGGTATTGCGAAACGATCACTTCATTGAACTTGGCGTGCGATGGCTCCATCAGGTATAAAATGCCGAGCGTTGACAACAGAACGACGATAGCCCCGAGGATGGTCAGCGTGACCATCGTATTGGTAGCCATCTTCCGGCGTTTCTTCTTCTTGCGTGGCACGTCGTATTCATCGTCGTCAGAATCACGACGCTTCGTGGGC